>JBKJJI010000374.1:0-4816 GCA_046598115.1 Acidimicrobiia bacterium
TCATCGACGCGCTCGGCGATGCGCCGACGGTCCACAGCATCCCGGTGGGCAACGCAGGGAACATCACCGCGTACTGGAAGGGGTACCGCGAGTACGCGGACTCGGGTCGGGCGACGCGCCGGCCCCGGATGCTCGGCTGGCAGGCGTCGGGCGCGGCGCCGATCGTGCGGGGCGAGCCGGTGCTGCACCCCGAGACGATCGCGACCGCGATCCAGATCGGCAACCCCGCGTCCTGGGAGCAGGCTGTCGCCGCGCGCGACGAGTCGGGTGGCCACATCGGTGAGGTGACCGACGCCGACATCCTCGACGCCTACCGGCTCGTCGCCGCCGTCGAGGGCGTCTTCGTGGAGCCGGCGTCGGCGGCGTCGATCGCCGGCCTGCTGCGCGCGTCCGATGCCGATCTCGTCGCCGCCGACGACGTCGTCGTCTGCACGGTGACGGGGCACGGCCTCAAGGACCCCGAACGCGCCATCGACCAGGTCGAGCTGGCCGAGCCGAGCGCGGCGACCGCGGCCGCGGTGTCCGACGCGATCGGTCTCTGAGGGCTCGGCGCCAGCACCCGCCAGCAGGTCCAGGAGCCAAGTGGACCAGGAGGAGACCGACATGGAGCACTCCGTCGCACTCGTGACCGGCGCCTCGGCGGGCATCGGCACCGCGCTCGCCCGGGGTCTCGCGGCGCGCGGTCACGACCTCGTGCTGGTGGCCCGTCGAGCCGAACGGCTCGAGGAGGTGGCCGCCGAGCTGCGGTCGGCGCACGACGTGCAGGTGGAGGTGCTCCCGGCCGACCTGGGCACCGAAGCCGGTCTCGCCGCGGTCGAGGCGCGCCTGGGCAGGGTCGATGCCCCGGTGGAGCTGCTGATCAACAACGCCGGCTTCGGGACGAGCGGCCGGTTCCACGCGATGCCGATCGACGGCGAGGAGGCCGAGATCCGTCTCAACGTCCTCGCGCTGGTCCGGCTCACCCACGCGGCCCTCGTCCCGATGGTCGAGCGCGGCCACGGTGGCGTCATCAACGTCTCGTCGGTCGCGGCGTATCAGCCGACCCCCGACGGTGCGACGTACGGCGCGACGAAGGCCTTCGTGTCGAGCTTCACGAACGCCATCCACGAGGAGCTGCGCGGCACCGGGGTCAAGGCGATGGTGCTCGCGCCCGGGTTCACCCACACCGAGTTCCACGAGCGGGCGCTGAGCGATGCGCCGAGCTCCATGCCCGAGTTCCTCTGGCAGTCGGCCGAAGAGGTGGCCGAGGCCGCGCTGAAGGCCTACGAGCGCGGCCGTGCGGTCTGTGTCCCGGGTGCGGTCAACGTCGCGGCGACGATGTTCTCGGCGACGCTCCCGGCCGGGATCACCCGGCGGGTCGCGGGCCTGGTGACGCGTCGCTCCCACTAGTCGGCGCGTCCGCCAGCGCGAGCGTCGTCGCGCGTGCGGCGCCTTCGATCGGGGAGGCTCCGGACGCGATGCCGTGTCGCTGCGCATCGTTCGGACCGGCGAGCGACACCGCGACGACGAATCGACCGTCGGCCGTCGTCTCGACCGTCCGTACCCACGTGGGCATCCATCCCGATGCCGCCGGATCGAGCTCGCGGGTCCCGGTGAGGACGGCTTCGACGGCGCCGGCGAGCCCGTGTGCGAGCGAAGCCCGGCCGACGGCGCGGACGCCTCCGACGGCGAGATGCGCCTCGATCTCGCCGGTCTCGGGGACGCTCCGCACCGAACGCAGGGTCGGCGTCGTCGGTTCCGGTCGCAGTGCGGGCGGGTTCGGGACCGGTTCGGGTTCGCCCGAGGTGTCGGCGCCCCGGTGCTCGACCGGAGCGCGCGTCGTCCTCCATGCGGCGGCGTCGGGGCTCCAGGTCGCGTCGGCGAACTGCGCCTCGATCTCGGGGGTGATCACCGGGCGTGCGGGCGCGGGTGTGTTGTCGGCAGCCTCCGGCGGGTCGCGGTGGACCTCGACGACCACCTTCGCCCCGGTGGATGCCGACAGTGCTTCGACGGCGCGCCGGGCGACGTCCTCGGGCGCGTCGGCCGTCGCGAGCACGTGGCACAGGGTCACGTCGCCGTCGTGCTCGAGCGCGACTGCGTAGACGCCGGGGAGGCGACGGAGGGCGAGCTCGTGGTCGTCGTCGACGTCGTCGACCTCACCGAGCAGCTGGAGGTGGAGGCTCATCGCGCAGAGCGCCATGAGCATGTCGTCGTCGAGGTCGCCGGGTGCGAGGGGCGGGTCGGTCGTGACGCCCGGCCCCGCCGCGACCACCCCGGACTCGACCGCGCCCGGCCCGGCTCGGAAGGCTTGGCGTCCGAGGTCGGCGTCGTCGATGACCACGACGAGCGAGCGCAGCCGGTGGCGCTGGACGACGCGGTCCAGATATGTGCGGAGCCCGGCGAGGCCCAATGGGGGGTTCGGTGGCGCGGCCGCGGTTCGCCGCGCGGGCGGCGGCGTCGGGGCCGGCCGATCCACGGTCATGCGGTGGTTATCGGGCGGTCCCGGGACCCCCTTGATGGGGCTTCACGGGTTGTTGGGGCGCAGGGGTGCTGGGTCTCAGGGGCGTGTGGTGTGTCGGGAGTCCCCGAGGGCACCGAGCTGTAGCTTGCCGTCGCGGATCCCGGGCGGGACGCGTCCCTCGGCCGAGCTGGTCCGGGGCCCGGGCACGTCGCGGAACTCGTACGGCACGGGGTCGCGTCCGGGCTGGCAGACGTAGCAGCGGCCCGTCTCCCCGCTCTCCACCGCCAGGACGACGGCCTCGGCGATCTGGGCCGGGGCCATGAGCGGGAAGTCGGCGGCGGCGAGCGCCTCCTTCGCCTGCGCCCCGATGATGTTGGTGTCGGTCATCCCCGGGTTCACGCAGTTCGCCGTGATGCCGAGCGGGGCCAGGTTCGGCGCCGCGGAACGCATGAGCCCCACGACGGCGTGCTTGGTGAGGTCGTAGACCGGGTCGGGCGGGAACGGGATCAGCCCTGCCAGCGACGCGGTGGCCACGACGGCGCCGCCCGAGGGGGTCATCGCCCTGATCGCGGCGCGGAGCCCGAAGACGACGCCGTCGACGTTCACCCGCATGATCCGCCGGTAGACCTCGTCGGTCAGAGTCGCGAGATCGGCGACGCCGATCGCGACCCCTGCGTTGAGGAACGCGACGTCCACCCCACCGAAGGTCGTCGCGCAGTGGGCGAATGCGGCGTCGACCTCGGCCGACTCGCCCATGTCGGCGACGGTGTGCGTGCCACCGAGCGCTTCCGCCGTGGACCGGGCCCCGTCGGCGTCGACGTCGACGATGCACACGTTCGCCCCGGCCCCGGCGAACCGCTCGGCCGTCGCCCGCCCGATCCCCGAGGCCCCGCCGGTGACGAGGGCATTCGCTCCACGCAGCTCCATCCCCGGAGGCTAACCGTGAGCATGGCCGCGGGGACTCGGTCAGAGTTGGAGGATCACCAGGCGCGACTCGGTCATCTCTTCGACCGCGTAACGGGGTCCTTCCCGGGTGTTGCCCGAGTCCCGAAGGCCGCCGTACGGCATCTGGTCGGTCCGGAACGTCGGCACCTCGTTGACCAGCACCCCACCGAAGTCGAGCTCCTGCACCGCTCGGAGCGCGCTCGCGTATTGGCTCGTGAAGATCGCCGCTTGGAGGCCGTACCGGGAGTCGTTGGCGAGGGCCAGCGCTTCGTCGAGATCCGAGTAGCGCTGCACCGTGACGACCGGGCCGAACACCTCGAGCGCGCAGACCTTCATGTCGGGGGTGACGTCGGTGAGAACCGTCGGGACGAGGACGCCGTTCTCCACCGTTCCGCCGCACGCGACGTTCGCCCCCGCGGCGGTCGCCTCCTCCACCCAGGCTTGGACTCGGTCACGCTCCGCCGCGGCGATCAGGGCCGAGACGTCGGTGGCGTCGTCGAGCGGGTCGCCGACGACCAACGCCTCGACGCGAGGGACGAGATCGGCGAGGAAGGCGTCCGCCACGTCGTCGTGTACGAACACACGTTGGGTCGAGATGCACGACTGCCCGGCGTGGCTGAAGCCCGCGACCGAGACTTTGGCTGCCGCCGTGGTGACGTCCGCATCGGGCTCGATGATCACCGGCGCGTTGTTTCCGAGCTCGAGCCCGACCTTCTTGCGCGGGGCGCGCGCCTTGATGCCCCAGCCGACCTCGGGCGACCCGGTGAAGGTGATCATGGCGATGTCGTCGTGCTCGACGATCGCGTTCCCGACCGTTCCCCCGGGCCCCGTCACGATGTTGAGCCATCCCGCCGGGAGCCCACATTCGTCGAGGAGCATCTCGGCGAGCATGATCGCCGAGATCGGGGTCTGCGACGCGGGCTTGAGCACGACCGGGCAACCGGCTGCGATCGCTGGTGCGATCTTGTGGACGACGAGGTTCAGCGGGAAATTGAATGGGCTGATCGCGCCGATGACCCCGATCGGGACCCGCAGCGTGAAGCCGATCTTCCCGACGCCGGCATCGGACGCGTCCATGGGGATCATCTCGCCCTTCAGGTCGCGCGCGGCCGCCGCCGAGAACGTGAAGGTCGAGACGGCCCGCGCGGCCTCGACTCGAGCGGCCTTGATCGGCTTGGCGGCCTCGGCGGCGACGATGCGGGCGTAGTCCTCGATGCGCTCGCCGAGGAGCCGGGCCGCCGTGTCGAGGATCTCGGCACGTCGCCAAGCAGGGAGGCTTGCCGTCCGCAACGCGGTGCGAGCCGCAGCGACGGCGCGATCGACCTCGTCCGGACCGCACGCCGGCACCCGCGCGACTTCGCCGCCGTCGTACGGGGAGCAGACGACGATCGAATCGGAAGTGGTGACTCGGTCTTCGCCGATGGGAACTGG
>JBKJJI010000206.1:0-9796 GCA_046598115.1 Acidimicrobiia bacterium
CCGTGAAGGCCATGCTGCGCAGCCGCGCCAACACCATCGAGGGCGGCACCACCGAGGTGAACAAGAACATCATCGGTGAGCGCGTGCTCGGTCTGCCGCGCGAGCCCGACCCGTGGCAGGCCGTGCCGTGGCGCGAGGTGCCGCGCGGATGACCACGTACGAGACCCTGCTGGTCGAACGGCGTGGGCCGGTCGGGTGGCTCATCTTCAACCGGCCGGATGCGGCGAACGCGATGGACGCGCGCATGCTGACCGAGCTCGAGCACGCGTGGATCGAGCTCGACCGCGACCCCGACGTGCGCGTGATCGTGAACACGGGCGCGGGTCGCTCGTTCCAGACCGGGCTCGACGTGAAGCAGCTCGGCAACGACCGCGCGGCGCTGCGCGAACAGTCGCGGCGCACGAAGCGAGCCGAGCTGAAGCTCACGGCGTGGCACAACGAGGTCGGCAAGCCCGTCATCGCCGCGGTCAACGGCACGTGCGCGGGCGGCGGCCTGCACTTCGTGGCCGATGCCGACATCGTGATCGCCTCGGCCGACGCCACCTTCCTCGACCCGCACGTGTCGATCGGGCAGGTGACGGCCTTCGAGGTGATCGCGCTCGCCCGTCGCTCACCCATGGAACCCATCACCCGCCTGGCGCTGGCCGGCGCGCACGAGCGGATCACCGCCGAACGGGCGCGCCAGCTCGGCATCCTCAGCGAGGTGGTGGCGCCGGCAGATCTGCGCAACCGCGCGCAGGCGCTCGGCGAGACGATCGCCCGCAACTCGCCGGCCGCGATGGCCGCGACCAAGCGCGCGCTGTGGGGTGCGCTCGAAGCCGGGCTCACCGACGCATGTCGGGCCGGCGCGGCCGAGCTCGTCTCGATGTGGGGCCACCCCGACCAGGAAGAGGGTCCCCTGGCGTTCGCGGAGAAGCGCGATGCCCGTTGGCTCCCACCGGAGCCTCGGGCGTCGACATGACGCTCGCGGACCTCCTGTTCGAAGCCACGGGTCCCGACGACGAGGTCGTGGTGCACGATCTCTCGGGCACGACCACGCGCGCCGAGCTCACGTCGGCAGCGCTCGACATCCGAGAGGCGCTCCGCGCGGCAGATGTCGAGGGGGGCACCGCGGTGGCGGTCATGCTCGACAACCGCGCCGACACGATCGCCGCCCTGTTCGGTGTCTGGGCGCTCGGCGCGGTGTACATCCCGGTGAACCCGCGGCTCACCGACCGCGAGATCACACACCTCCTCGACGCGGTGACCCCGGCGGCCGTCCTCACGACGGAATCGTCATCGGCCCGGTTCCCGCAGCTCGAGATGCGTACGTTCGGCGGGCTCGCGATCGGCGTGACACCGGGGCCTACACGCAGCTACGACGCGGATGTCGCGCTCGTGCAGACCACCTCCGGCACCACGGGCCCGCCTCGGCCCGTGCCACTTCGCCACTCCCAGGTGCTCGCGTTGCTCGACGGCGTCCTCACGACGGTCCGATCGCGCACCGGTGCCACCTCCGAACGCGCACCCATGCCGAACCTCGTCCCGGTGTCCCTGTCGCTGTGGGCCGGCATCTACACCGTGTGCTTCGCGTTCCGGGTCGGCGCCCCGGTGGTCGTCATGGATCGCTTCGACCCGCTCGAGCTCGCGCGTCTCGTCCGCGAACACGACATCCGCTCCGTCGTTCTTCCCCCTGCGGCGATGGCGATGTGCGCCGATGAGCCGACCCTCGAATCGCTCGCGCCGCTCCGATACGTACGCAGCATCACCGCACCGCTGTCGCCGTTCCTCGCTCGACGCTTCCACGATCGCTTCGGCGTCGCGGTGCTGAACGGCTACGGCCAGACCGAGCTCGGCGGCGAGGTCGTGGGGTGGAGCGCCGCCGACTGGCGCGAGTACGGCGAGGACAAGCTCGGTGCCGTCGGCCGACCGCACGCGGGCGTGGAGGTGCGCACCGACGAGGCGAGCGAGCTCTGGGTCCGGACGCCGTCGTCGGTCGCGGCGATCGGATCGGCATCCGGGCTCGGCGACCGGATCGATGCCGACGGCTGGTTGCGCACCGGCGACCACGCCCGCATCGACGACGACGGCTTCGTCTGGATCGACGGACGCGCCTCGGATGTCATCAACCGCGGGGGGTTGAAGGTGTTCCCCACCGACGTCGAGGAGGTCCTCGGGACCGCAGCAGGTGTCCGTGAGGTAGCAGTCGTCGGTATCGCCGACGACCGCCTCGGCGAGGTCCCGGTCGCGTTCGTCGTCGGCGAGCTCGACACGCTCACGCTCGAGGCGCACTGCCGCGAGCACCTCGCTCCGTACAAGATCCCGACGCGCTTCGTCGCGATCGACGCGCTCCCCCGCAACGAGGTGGGCAAGGTCCTGCGCGCCGAGCTGACGCGGTCCATCACGGATTGAGGCGCAAGCCCGGAGCCCGACCTCAGGCCCAGGTCCGGACCAGGTCGAGCACGGTTCCGGCCTCGGGGCCTTCCCCGACGAGAGCCGTCTCATTCGGACCGATACGTCGGGCTGCGACGAGACAGAGCTCGAGCGCGTCGCCGGTGATCACCGTCGCCGCGGGTTCGTCGGGATCGAGGTTCCAGGCGCTGCCGTCCGGCCCGACCAGGTGGAAAGCGACCGGCCCAGGGATCTCGCGGCCGTCGCGCGCGAACGCGTACGGGAGCGTTCGCCAGGCGAGGCGGGCGATGTGTCGCAGGCGGTCCGTCGGCACCACCTCGGTGTCGAGCGCTGCGGCCACGTCGCCGGTGTGGATCCACGTCTCCGCGAGTCGAGTCGTCGTGAGGGTGCGCGCCGCCATGTCACCGACCGCCCATTGCACCCGCGCGTGCGGGTCGGCCGAGGCGAACGCGACGCGCGCCGCGGCCGCGCCGCTGCGCCACCGCTGGTGGATCTGGTCAGGAGGTGTCCCCCTGTCCCTCGAGACGAGCCGCTCGACGCCCTCGTCCACGGTGCCGATGTCGGGCGTGCCGATGTCGGGCGCATCGCCGCCGGTGAGCGCACCGATGCGTTCCCCGAACCGACCCGCGACGCTCGCGAGCGCGAGCTCGTCGGACTGCGCGAGGTGCAGTACGACGGCCGCGATGTCCCACCCCTCGCACGGCGTGGGTCGACGCCAGTCGGCGGGCGTCAGCGGGTCGAGCAGGGCGGCCAGCTCGTCGTGCTGGGCGGCGAGCGCGCGCACGATCTCGTCCATCAGGCACCTCCGGACCCGACGGTAGGCGCGCCGCACAGGGGGCGGCGCTCGACCCGGGGGGATCCGTGCTTGCGGTCAGGGTCCGTGGGGTGGTCGACTCGCGGGATGGCTGACCAACCCTATGCAGAGCGGATGTTCCCCGCCCCCGTCGATCCGGGCACCGCGCAGGAGGACCGCGCGACGTGCACCGTGCGGTCGGGCGTCGACACGGCCGAGCTGGGGTCGTGGCAGGGCGATCGCTGGTACCAGGGCGGAGGCCGAGTCGGCGAGAAGGCCGTCGAGCGGATCGTGATCTCCCCGCCGACGCGCGGCGTCGCGACCCAGGGCGACCCGTTCGAGCCGGTCCGGATCGGGTTCCTCATCGACATGGATCTCGGCCAGCTCCTCGCCGACTGCATCGACCCGTACATCCTCGCGATCGAAGACGCGCTGAACGAGGGGATCTACAGCCGCCCGGTCGAGATCTTCACCGTCGACGCCCGTGGCCTGCCGCGGGAGAACTACCGGAAGCTCATCGCGGGCTACCACCGCCTCGTCGACGAAGGTTGTGTCGTCGTGATCGGCCCGTTCATCGCCGACAACTCCGAGACGATCGCGCCGTACGCGAACGCGGCGGGAGTGCCCGTCCTGCTCTGGACCGGGACGACGCGGGCGTTCGGGGAGTTCGTGTTCACGGTCGCGAACGGCGACATCCCCACCGAGTCGGTCATGTGCGCGAACTGGTGCAAGGACAACGGGTACTCCAAGGTGGGGTTCTTCTGGGAGCAGGGATCCGCCGGCGACCTCTACGCCGACTACTTCCGGCGCACCGCCCTCCAGCTCGGGATCGAGATCACCAAGGAGGTCTTCCTCGCTCCGAACCCCAAGGACCTCGAGCAGCACCTCGCTGCGATGCGTGACCTGGGGACCGAAGCCGTCGTGTACGTGGGCTACGGGTACTCCACGTTCCACTTCGCCCGGGCGTTCAAGGCGCTCGAGTGGGACCCGCCGAGGGTGATGGGCGCAGCGTTCATGTTCTATTCCAACTCCAACGAGTGGGCCGAGGGGCTCGAGGGTTGGCACGGCGTGGACCAGCTCGGTGACGACGGGAGCAACCTGAACTACAACGCGATGATGGACCGCTTCGAGGCGCGCTTCGGCCGAAGGAGCCGCAACGTGGTCGTGGCACTCGCGTACGACACGGCACGCGTCGCGATCCAGGGCATCGCCAACGCGCGCATCCCCACGCCCCGCCATGTGAAGGAGGGCATCGAGATGATCAAGTGGATGCCCACCACGAATGGTGGCCCTTCCTGCTACATCACGTTCGCCGAGTACGACCACCGCGGGTACAAGGGCGACTTCCTCACCATCCGTGAGCTGCGCGGCGGCGAGCTGCACTTCCGCGGCTACTACCGCCCTCAGTGGACGAGCAACGACGCCGCACTCCCGCCGACCAGCTGAGCGGATGGGTGCACCGGTCGAGTCGCTCTCGGCCGCGCAGGCTCGGCGGATCACACTCGCGGCCCAGGGCTTCGCCGAGGCCCGGCCGAAGGGGCGCGTCGACCGGCGCCATGTCCGGAAGGTCTTCGAGCGGCTCGGGCTGATCCAGATCGACTCCGTCAACGTCCTGGTGCGAAGCCACTACCTCCCGCTCTACTCCCGCCTCGGACCGTACGACCGGAACCTGCTCGACCGGTTCGCGTACGACGACCGCGAGGCGTTCGAGTACTGGGGCCACGAGGCGTCGCTCATCAAGGCCGACCTCCACCCGCTCCTGCGGTGGCGGATGGCCGGCGACCACCGCTGGACGGGGATGCGCGACTACGCCGCCGGGCAAGCAGACGCGCACTTCGACGAGCTCCACTCGGCCGTGCTCGCACGTGGCACCGCGAGCGCGGGAGACCTCGAGTCGGGCGCGACCAAGAAGGGGCCGTGGTGGGGCTGGGGCGACACGAAGCGCTCGCTCGAGCACCTCTTCTTCATCGGCCGGGTCGGCGCGGTCCGGCGCCCCAACACGTTCGAGCGGGCGTACTGCCACCCCGAACGCGTCGTCCCTGCCGAGGTGCTGGCGCAGCCGACCCCGGCCCGCCGCGACGCGATGGTCGCCCTCCTCGAGCGATCGGCCCGGGGCCACGGCATCGGCACCGCCAAGGACCTCGGCGACTACTTCCGGCTGCCGATCAAGGAGGTCCGCCCCCTGCTCGACGAGATGGCCGACGACGGGATCGTCGAACGCGTCTCGGTGGAGGGGTGGAAGCACACCGCGTACCGGCACCCCGATGCCCGTCTTCCCCGCTGGATCCGCGCGAGCGCGCTCGTCTCGCCGTTCGACTCCGTGATGTGGGAGCGCGATCGAGTCGAGCGCGTGTTCGGATTCACGTACCGGATCGAGATCTACGTCCCGAAGCCGAAGCGGACCTACGGCTACTACGTGCTCCCGTTCCTCCTGGGAGACCGCTTCGTGGCCCGCGTCGACCTCAAGGCCGATCGCGCCGGATCGCGCCTCCTCGTGCAGTCGTCCTGGTCCGAACCCGATGCCGACCACGAAGAGGTCGCGGCGCCGCTCGCGCAGGAGCTGCGCACGATGGCCTCGTGGCTCGGCCTCGACGACGTGGACGTAACGCCACGGGGGAACCTGGGAGGGGCGTTGCGCGCCCGGATGGGGTGAGGCGAAGCCCGATCCCGCAACGACGGGACCTCCGCCCCTATCGATCGGCCGCGTGTTCAACGATGCTTCAGGCGAGAGAGGGGGCGTGATGCCATCACAGGACGAGACGGCCCGAATCGAGTACCTCGACCTCGACGGTGACGGCGTGCCCGACGCGGTACGGACGACCGTGACACGCGGGATCGATCTGGACGGCGACGGCGTACCGGACGTCATCGAGGTCGTGACCGAGTGTGACAGCCAGATCGACGACGACGGTGTCCCGCACGCGGTCGAGGTCACCGATGTCGTGGAGATGTGATCGGGAGGTCAGGATGCCCGAGCCCGTCTCCTCGCACCGCTTCCGGGACCGCCGCGAAGCGGGTCGCCGCCTCGGGGCGGCGCTCGCATCGTTGCCACCGGACTCGGTGGTGCTCGGGCTGCCCCGGGGTGGGGTCCCGGTTGCCGCGGAGGTGGCCAAGGCTCTGAGCGCTCCGCTCGACGTGATCGTCGTCCGCAAGCTCGGCGTCCCCTCGCAGCCCGAGCTCGGCATGGGAGCCATCGGCGAGGGCGGCGTGCGCGTCATCGACCCCGAGATGGTCCGTCGCGCGGGGGTCTCTCCTGGAGAGTTGGCGGCGGTCGAGCAGCACGAGCGCGCCGAGCTCGAGCGCCGGGCGCGACGCTTCCGCGGCGACCGTCCCCCGCTGCAGCTCGCGGGCCGGACGGTGATCATCGTCGACGACGGGGTCGCGACGGGCGGCACCGCGCGTGCGGCGGTCCGGGTCGCCCGCGCGCACGGGGCCACGCGGGTCGTGGTGGCCGTGCCGGTCGCCGCGCCGGAGGCGCTCCGCGAGCTCGCCTCCGTGTCCGACGACGTCGTCGCGCTCGAGACCCCCGAGTCGATGCGCGCGATCGGCTACTGGTACGACGACTTCACCCAGACGTCCGACGACGACGTCGTGGCGATCCTGGGCGCGTCCGACCAAGGTGGCAACCGACGTGGGTCGCCGTCGGACCTCGAGGTCTCGATCCCCGTCGGGTCCATCCACCTCGCCGGCCATCTCCGGGTCCCACCGGACGCCCGGGGAGTGATCGTGTTCGTCCACGGGAGCGGGAGCAGCCGCTTCAGCCACCGGAACATCTCGGTCGCCGACGCGCTCGAGGCCGCTGAGTTCGCCACCCTCCTCTTCGACCTGCTGAGCACGGCCGAGGAGCGCGACCGGTCCAACGTCTTCGACGTCGAGCTGCTCGCCGATCGCCTCCGCGGCGTCACCGCCTGGCTGGCCCGTCGACCCGAGGTGGCCGACCTCCCGGTCGGGTACTTCGGGGCCAGCACGGGCGCGGGAGCCGCGCTCGTGGCCGCATCCGATCCGGACTCACCAGTTGCAGCGATCGTCTCTCGGGGCGGTCGGCCCGACCTTGCCCTGCGCTACCTCGGTGACGTGCGGGCGCCGACCATGCTCATCGTCGGGAGCCGGGACGAGGACGTCCTCGCGCGCAACCACGCCGCGGCCGCGCGGATGTCGTGCGAGCACCGGCTCGAGGTGGTCGCCGGCGCGACACACCTGTTCGAGGAACCGGGGGCGCTCGAGGCGGTCGCCGAGCTGGCGACCGGGTTCTTCCGCGAGCACCTCGCTCGTCGATAGCGGGTCAGTCCCGCTTCCCGGCAAAAAACTTCCGGTAGGCGAGCAGGCCGACGATCGCGCCCACGACCGACCCGACGATGCCCGACGCCTGGAGCGCGCCCTGGTCGAGGTCCTCGTCGAAGATGAGGTAGCCGAGGAGCCCACCGACCAACGAGCCGATGATCCCGATGAGCAGCGTCATCCCGATTCCCATCGGGTCCTTGCCGGGGACGAGCAGCCGCGCGAGGAAGCCGGCGACCAGGCCGATCGCCAACAGGTAGAGCAAGAATCCGATCACGAAGATCCTCCGGGTAGTAGTTGGTGAATGAGTTCTAGCCCAACTCGCTGCCGACGATCCCGACGAAACTGACCATCTCGCCGGGGTAGCCGCCGAGGTTGTGCACGAGCCCCAACCCCCGGTCCGCGGTCTTGATGGTGCGCTCGGGCGGGGCCTCCCCGCGGAGCTGGAGCCAGTTCTCGAAGAACATGCGAAGACCGCTCGCGCCCACCGGGTGGCCGAAGCTCTTCAGCCCGCCGTCGGGATTCACGGGCAGGTCACCGAGCAGGTCGAAGGTGCCGTTCAGCACCTCCTTCCAGGCCGTGCCGCGCTCGGCGAAGCCGAGATCCTCGTAGATCAAGAGCTCTGCCGGCGTGAAGCAGTCGTGCACCTCGGCCATCGCGATCTGGGTGCGGGGGTCGGTGACCCCGGCCTGGGCGTAGGCGTCCTTGCCGGCCGCGTCGATCTCCGGGAACCACGTGTAGTCGTAGTCCGGGTCCGCGTTCCCGGTCCCCGCACCCGCGATGAACGACAGGCCCTTGATGTAGAGCGGCTTGTCGGTGTACTTCAGCGCGTCCTCGGCGCGGACGACGACCGCGGCGGCGGAGCCGTCGGCGACGCCCGAGCAGTCGAACACCCGCAGGCCTCCGGCCATGAGTGGTGCGCTGCAGATCGTCTCCATGGTCACCGGCTTGCGGAACTGGGCCCGCTCGTTGACCGCACCGTTCTGGTGGTTCTTCCACGAGATCCGTGCAAGCACCTCGCGCATCTCGTCGTCGCTGACCCCGTACTTCCGGCCGTACGCCGGCGCACACATCGCGAACATCGCCGCCGCGGACAGGGCACGGGCAGTGCCGTCGGTCGGTGCGTGCGATGCACCGACGAGGCCCTGGTAGCCGCTGTCCTTGACCTTCTCCACCCCCACCGCCATCGCGATGTCGTACGCGCCCGACGCCACTGCGTACGCCGCGTTGCGCATCGCCTCGGAACCGGTCGCGCAGTAGTTCTCGACCCGGGTCACCGGCTTGCGGATCCCCAGCGGGCGGGAGAGCGTCTGCCCGGAGTTGCCCGACATCGCGGTCCCGAGCCAGTAGGCGTCGATGTCGTCCTTGGCGACGCCGGCGCTCTGCAGCGCCTCTTCGGTCGACCAGATCAGCAGGTCGTCGGTGCCCTTGTCCCAGTGCTCACCGAACTTCGTGCACCCCATGCCGACGATGGCGACCTGGTCCTTGATCCCGTGCGATCCCATCTCGCTCCTCTTCTCCGTCACCCGCGGACGGGGCGGGCCTTCCAGAAGTAGTTGTGGATGCCGTCGGCGGTGAACAGCCGACGGAAGGTCATCTCGACCCGGTCCCCCATAGCGAGCGCGTCGGCGTCAACGTCGCACAGCTCCACCGCGGTGCGACCGCCGCCATCGAAGTCGATGACGGCGAACACGATCGGCGGGCTCGGCGAGTAGGCGATCTTGTCGATCGTGAACGTTGCGATCGTCCCGACCGCATCCGACATCGGTGCCGGCTCCATGTCGTCGAGGGCGCCGCCCTCCATGGAGACGCGGGCGGGCGGGAGGTGCAACGCCCCGCTCGACCGGTCGCGTGACCCGACGAAGCCGTACTTCCAGTCCTCACGCCGACCGGAGATCGCGCCGGAGATGCGACCGGGCTCGGGACGGCGCGGCGGCTCGAGCGTCACCCAGTCGCGCCACGACAGGTACTTGCCGTACGCGACGTCGGCGCGGGCACCGATCTGGGTCTCGACCGAGCGCGCCGGTGACCATTGTGCGACCGCGTCCGTCGTCCGGAACAGCAGGGCGTCGGCGCCGTCGGCGAGCGAGAGCACACCGATCACGGTGCCGGGCTCGGACGTCTCCAACGCCGACGCGAGCAGGAGCGCGACGTGCGCCGCGCCCGTGAAGCCGACGGTCGCGGCGAGGTCGTCGACGATCTTCTCCTTTTCGACACCGAGCCGTCCGCTGATCGCCTTCACCGAGCGCCCATGGGCGCCCGTCACGATGAGACGATCGACCTGGTCGGCCGAGATCTCGGCCGCCTTCAGCGCGGCGTTCCACGCCTCCTCGC
>JBKJJI010000296.1:0-4957 GCA_046598115.1 Acidimicrobiia bacterium
CAGTCCGGGAGCGGCGTTGGTTCATGCGTTCTTGACAGTCACATGCGTTAAGACTGTGATGATCGCTAACGCGCACATCGGCATGAGCAGGGCGTCCTCACACTTCGGCCGTGAACACCAAGCTGGCGCAGGCTGCGGTTCATCAGCTTGACCTGTGGCGCCGGGCTTCCCGCACGATGCGCGCTGCCTCGGCGCGGTCGGCCACGCGGAGCTTGAGCATGACGGCCGAGACGTAGTTGGCGACGGTCTTCGTTGATAGGCACAGCCGTTCGGCGATCATCGGGTTGGTGAGGCCGCGGCTGATGAGGTCGGCGATCGTGGCCTCGCGCGGGGTGAGGCCGGGGAGGGTCTCGGTCGTGGCGGGGGACAGTGCTGGGCGGGCGACCCCGGCACCGAGCCACATCGCGCCGCGGACCGCTGCGTCGACGGCGCCGGTGATCTGGTCCGGGTCGGCCTGCTTCGACACATACCCGGACGCGCCGGCCTCCAGCGCCTGCACCACCGACGCCTCGTCGTCGAAGAGCGTGATCACGACGACCTTGGTGTTCGGGTGTGCAGCGGTGATGTGTGCGGTGGCCTCGAAGCCGTCGCGCAGCGGCATCGACAGGTCCATGAGGACCACGTCGGGGAGTTCGGCGGCGACAACGGCGACCGCCTCCACGCCGTCGGACGCCTCGGCCACCACGTCGTAACCCTCGGCCCGGAGTAGCGCGACCAGCCCCTTCCGGAACACCGGGTGATCGTCCACCACGACGATGCGGCTCATGTCGAGCCCCCCGTCGGCGCCTCCAGCGGCAGCGTGACGAGGAGGCGACACCCGGATGCGGCGCGGTCGTAGCGCGCCGTACCGCCAAGCTCGGCGGCGCGCTCGGCGATCGAGTGCATCCCGATCCCGGGCCGTACGTCGGCCGGCAGGCCGCGGCCGTCGTCGGACACCGACAGCTCAAGTCGGCCGTCGCGTACAGCGAGGTCGACCGCGACGCTGCTCGCCTCGGCGTGCTTGCGGGTGTTGGCCACCGCCTCGGTGACGATCCGGAGCGCGGCGAGGTCGACCGCGGCCGGAAGCACGAGCAGCTCCGGTGCACTGACCCGGACGTCGAGCTCGTCGTCCGCAGTGCGGTCGTTGATCGCGGCGACCAGGCCGTGGTCGTCGAGGACGGGCGGCCGGAGCTCGTAGGCGATCTCGCGGGTCTGGTACACCAAGTCTTGGATGTCGCGATGGAGCTCCGTGGCCTCCGACAGGCCGGTACGCCGAGCCATGGCGGCAGCGGACAGGGAGAGCCCGCACAGGGCCGGCCCGAGGCTGTCGTGGAGCTCGCGGCGGAGCCGGCGGCGCTCCTCCTCCCGTGCCGAGACCAACCGCGCCCGCGACTCCAGCAGGTCGGCGAGGGTGCGGGCACCGTGCAGCGCCGGCGCCGCATGGCCGACGAGGGCGGCGAGGACCCGGCGGTCGCGCGCGGTGAAGCCCGACTCGCCCCGCCTGGGCGACAGCTGAAGCACCGCCAGTTCCTCGCCGCGGTATGTCACCGGGAAGGTGGTGCCGTGATGGACGGCGCCTCGCTCGACCGGCTGGAACCAGGTGCCGGTGATCCGCCCGGCGTCGAGGTACACCACGTCGACTGCGGCGTCGAGCAGGATGGCCGGCACGGACTGGGGCGTCTCACGCTCGCCGAGCCGGGCGAGCATCCGACCGGTCGCATCCGTCACATCTGGCCGACCCCGGTAGACCACCCAGTCGGCGAGCCGCCGGCCCAGCAGTCCCACCGGCCAGGCGGCGGCGCCAACCGCGACCGCGCCCCACCAGCCACCGAGCAGCGTGCTCAACCCGGCGTACGTCGCCGCCAGCACCGGTACCGCAACCCAGCCGGTGACCGTGAGGTGAAGCGCCCCGTCGACGTCCAGGCCACGGGGCCGGACGACGCCGGCGGCGATGCCCAGCGTGATGGGCAGGAGCGCGAGGTTCTCAATCGCGATCGACCACTCCGACCCATCGTCGATGTCACCGCTGAACGCGGCGGCCACGGCGGTGTAGCACGCCATCGTGAGCAGGGTGCCGAGGATGAGCCACCGCACCGACTCCCGCTCCTCGGTGGTGGCCCGGCGCCGGTAGCGGTGCACCTGGGCGCCTAGGAACAGGAGCTCCGAGGCGGCGAAGTACCTCCACCACGAGTGGTCGCTCATGGTTCCCGGGCTCACCAGCTCGACCGTTGCCGGCACAGCGCAGATGACTACCGGCACGACCGTCCACCGCGGCACGAACCGGCCGTCGGGGAACACCGACGCCAGGAGCGGGAAAGCCACGAACCACAGCGGGGCCAGTGCCCGCGTCGTGAACGCCGCCAGGACAAGCACGGCAGCGCCGGTGGCCAGCCACGCGCGCCGGCGTACCGCGGTGCGGGCGGTATGCACCACCAGCAGAACGGCCAGGGCGACGCACACCACGCGCACCGCGAGGTACGTCGCCTCGGCCGCCGCGGCGGCGAGGTCGCCTAGCCACAGGTCAGCCATGGACCGATGCTGTCACCGGCGGGACCGCACCAGGAAGGAGATGCCGAGAATCAGCATCGTCAGGATGAATCCGACCAGCGGCCACGGGGCCGAGAACGGCACAGCCAGTGCGGGAACCCAGGCCAGCGTTGAAAGTGCAAGCAGCGCAGCCAGCGGCATGCCGACGACGCCGGCCCGGCGTCCCGCGGTCGCGACCATAACCACCCAACCGATGTAGCCGACGACGAAGAGCAGCAGCGCTCCGGTGATGTCGAGGTAGGTCCCGTGGATGATGCTCGCCTGGAGTTCGGAGTCGCCGGTGACCTCGGGGATGGCTGCTCCGATCGACGTGAACATCCGGAACGCCTCGGCGGCCACCAGGAACCACGACACCGCGGCGACCAAGCCCATGACATACCCGACCGCCGCGGCCACCGATCCGACCGCGTTGCGGTGCCCGAGGATCCGCCACGTCGCCAGCACCATGAAGAGCAGACCCACTCCGATCGCGGAGAAGATCACCACCTCGATGGCGCCGCTGTACCTGGAACTCTCGATCTCGGACCAGTCGCTGCCGGCATCACCCCGAGAGCCGAAGATCAGGAAGACCAGGATCGGCTGACCCAGCCAGGCCAGGAAGGCGCCGACGCCGCCGAGGCCAGCGACCCGGTAGAGACGCTTCGTCGCCTCGTCGGTCGGTGTGCCGTATACGGGCCCGGCGTTACCAAGCAGATCTGCACTGCTCATGATGCACTCCTCAAGTCGTTGGATCGGTGAACTATGGAGCCACCGTCCCCCCGGGTGATCCCGGGACGACAGGGAGAGGCGATCACCGAAGTGACGAATCTGCGGGCGCACAGGAGCCGACCGCAGCGGGGCCCTGCCGGGACTCCGCGCGCCTGTAGCAGCCCGCACATCGGCATGAGCGGGCGTTCAAAGCCGCTCGGTAGAGCCGGACTTGTTCGTCAAGTGGGCGCGACTGCCGGATTGAGCAAAGCGGCACCTAGTGTTCCGTCTGTGAAATAATACGGTAGTCTTTGTTTCATGCCAGTGATGACTGCACCGACGTTGCCAGTGACCAAGCAACAACGGATCGAGTTGAGGCGGATGGCGTCGTCGTCGACGTTGCCGCACCGCCGAGTGGTGCAGGCGAAGGCGTTGTTGTGGGCCGCGGACGGTGTGGCGAATCAGGAGATCGCTCGCCGTTGCGAGGTCGACTCTGACGCGGTCCGTCGCTGGCGCACCCGGTTCATCGAGAAGGGCGTCGAGGGAGTGGGGGTGATCGCGAAGGGCCGGGGTCGTAAGTCCGGGCTGGCCGAGGGGACGGTGGCCGAGATCGTGCGGGTCACCTGTCAGGAGACTCCTGATGACACCTCGACGCACTGGAGTACCCGGTCGTTGGCGAAGAGGTTCGGGGTCGGCAAGGACGCCATCGCCAGGGTGTGGGCCGATCACAACCTCAAGCCCTGGCGGGTGGACACCTTCAAGGTGTCGGGCGACCCGCAGTTCGAGGAGAAGCTGGTCGACGTCGTCGGGCTGTACCTGAACCCGCCGAGCCGGGCGGTGGTGTTCAGCTTCGATGAGAAGACCCAGTGCCAGGCGATGGACCGCACCCAGCCGAGCCTGCCGATGGTGGCGGGTCGGGCCGGCACGATGACCCATGACTACAAGCGCAACGGGACCACCGACCTGTTCGCCGCGATGAACATCGCGACCGGAGAAGTGCTCACCCACTGCCAGAAAGGCCACACCGCCAAGGACGTGCTGCGGTTCTTCAAGCAGATCGACGCCACCGTCCCCCGCGGCCTGGCGGTCCACGTCGTGCTGGACAACCTGTCGGCGCACAAGGCCCCAGAGATCACCAAGTGGTTGGCGCATCGGGACCGACGGCGCTGGCACCTGCACTTCATCCCGACCTCGAGTTCCTGGCTGAACCTCATCGAGCGCTGGTTCAAGGAACTCACCGACCGGCGCCTCCGCCGCGGAGTGTTCACCAACGTGCCCGAACTCCAAGACGCGATCACGACCTGGGCCGGACACTGGAATGACGACCCCAAGCCCTTCATCTGGAAGGCGACTGCCGCCGACATCATCGAGAAGGTTCAGCGAGGTCGCGCCGCCCTCACCCGCCAGATCAATTTGGCGACGGAGCACTAGGTACAGGGCTGGACACAACTCGGCGAGCCGACTGCGCAAGATTCAGTGCTCAGTCGAGGGCGAGGTCCTTGCGGAGCTTGGCGACGTGGCCGGTGGCCTTGACGTTGTACATCGCCCTCTCGACGGTGCCCGACTCGTCGATCACGAACGTCGATCGGAGCACCCCGGTCCCCAACTTGCCCTACAGCTGCTTCTGCCCCAGGCCCCGTAGGCCTGGAGCACCTCACGGTCCGGGTCGCTCAGCAGCGGGTAGGGCACGTGCTGCTCGTCGCGGAACGTCCTCTGCGCCTCGAGGGTGTCCGGCGAGATGCCC
>JBKJJI010000380.1:0-13122 GCA_046598115.1 Acidimicrobiia bacterium
ACCACGACCGGCACCACGACTGGTGCGTTCGAGCGCTGCGAGCTCCCCATCGAAGGCATGACCTGCGCCTCGTGCGCGATGCGGATCGAGAAGGCGCTCGGTGCGACCGAAGGCGTCGCCACCGCCACGGTGAACTACGCGTCGAAGCGCGCCACGGTCACCTACGACCCCCACGCCCTGCACCGCGGCGACCTGACCCGCACCGTGACCGACCTCGGGTACGGCGTCCTCGACGCGCCGGCCGACGACCCCGAAGGCGCCGAGCTGCGCGAGCTCGTGCCGCGTCTCGTCGTCTCGTTCGCCCTCACGATCCCCCTCCTCCTCGTCTCGATGGTGCCCACCTTCCAGTTCCACCGGTGGCAATGGGTCGCGCTGGTGCTGGCGACGCCCGTGATCCTCTGGGGTGGGTGGCCGTTCCACCGGGCGACGATCGTCAACCTGCGCCACCGGGCGACGACGATGGACACGCTCGTCTCCCTCGGCACGCTCGCCGCGTACGCATGGTCGGTCGTGGCGCTCGTCTTCCTCGGCGCGGCTGACCACGGCGGCGGGATGTCGCTCGGAGCGTTGTTCTCGGGTGACGGCGAGGTCCACGTCTACTTCGAGACCGCGGGTGCGATCATCACACTGCTGCTCCTCGGGAAGTTCTTCGAGGCAAAGGTCCGTCGGAGCTCGAGCCACGCGCTCCGCGCGCTGCTCGAGCTCGGGGCGAAGACCGCCCGCCTCGAGAACGGCGACGAGGTGCCCACGGCGAGCCTCGTGGTCGGCGACCGGTTCGTCGTGCGCCCGGGTGAGCGCATCGCCACCGACGGCCGCGTCGTCGGTGGCGACTCGGCGGTCGACGTCTCGATGCTCACGGGCGAGCCGGTGCCGGTCGACGTCACCATCGGCGACGAGGTGTTCGGTGCGACCATCAACATGTCGGGGCGCCTGGTCGTCGAGTCGACGAAGGTCGGGAGCGACACGGCCCTCGCGCAGATCGCACGACTCGTGGAGGAGGCGCAGGGATCGAAGGCGCCGGTGCAGCGGCTGGCCGACCGGATCTCCGGCGTCTTCGTCCCGATCGTCCTCGTCATCGCGGTCGTGACCGTTACGGTCTGGCTCGCGCTGGCCGGCGATGTGGACCGGGCGTTCACGGCCGCGGTCGCCGTGCTGATCATCGCCTGCCCCTGCGCGCTCGGCCTCGCTACGCCGACCGCGATCATGGTGGGGACGGGGCGCGGCGCGCAGCTGGGCATCGTGATCAAGGGCGGCGAGGTGCTCGAGGCCACCCGCCGGGTGGGTGTGGCGGTGCTCGACAAGACGGGCACCCTCACGGAGGGTCGGATGCGCCTCGTCGAGGTGCTGCCGGCGCCCGGCGTCGATCAACAGGAGCTGCTCGCACGGGCCGGCTCGGTCGAGGATTCGTCCGAGCACCCGATTGCCCGTGCACTGGCAACCGGTGCGCGCGAGCGCGGATCGGCCCTCGTCGCCCCGGCGGCGTTCAGCAACGAACCGGGCGTGGGGGCGCGCGGCACCGTCGACGGGGTCGAGGTTCGCGTCGGACGCGCCGACTTCGTCGGCGAGATCCCGCAGGCGTTGACCGACGCGGTCGAGCGTCACTCGGGTCGCGGCCACACCCTGGTGTACGCGGGATGGGGCGGGGAAGCGCGCGGCGCCTTCGTGGTGTCCGACACCCTGAAGTCGGGGTCGGTCGAGGCGGTCGCGGCCCTCCACGACCTCGGGATCGAGACGGTGCTGGTGACCGGCGACCGACGCGACGCGGCCGACGCCATCGCTCGGCAGGTGGGGATCGACCGGGTCGTGGCGGAGGCGCTTCCCGGCGGCAAGGTCGACGTCGTGCGCGAGCTCCAGGCGCAGGGCATGAGCGTCGCGGTCGTCGGCGACGGCGTGAACGACGCCCCGGCCCTCGCGCAGGCCGATCTGGGGATCGCGATCGGCACCGGCACCGATGTCGCGATCGAGGCCAGCGACCTCACGCTCGTCTCGGGAGATCTCCGCGCGGCCGCCGACGCGATCGCGCTCTCCCGCCGGACGCTCGCGACGATCAAGGGGAATCTCTTCTGGGCGTTCGCCTACAACGTCGCGGCGATCCCGTTGGCGGCGGTGGGGCTCCTGAACCCGGTCATCGCAGCCGGGGCGATGGGGTTCTCGTCGGTGTTCGTGGTCACGAACTCGCTGCGGCTCCGCCGCTTCACCGGCGCCCGGGCCTGATCCACGCGTCGAGCAGCTCGGCCTCGGCCGCGGCGTGCTCGCGCAGCCCCGACACGATCGCGCCTTCGACCTTGCCCCCGACCAGCAGCATGCGGACCTTCACCGATCCGCGCAGCGTCCGAAGCGTTCCCGTTCCCCGGTCGGCGAGGTCGGACGCGTAGGTGCAGGACAGGCGGTTGGCGTAGTGGTCGGGCTCGATCTGATGGTCGGCCCGGAATGCGGCGAGGTCGAAGGTCGCCACGTCGACCCAGGTGAGCCGGCTCGGGTCGACGACCGCGGTGACGGCAGGGGCCAGCGCGCCGGTGAAGCGCATCCGCACTCGCAGCCGCGCCGTCGTGGTGTCGCGCTCGACCTCGAGGAGCTCGGCGCCACCGATCTTGGGGAGATCAGCGCGCGCGGCCACGAACGCCGGATCGAGCAGCGCGTCCTGCACCGCAGCGGGCGCGGCCTGCAATCGCTGCTCGATCACGAAGTCCATGGCGGGAGGCTAGAGGGCACCGCGTACGCTGGTCGTCCGACGCGAGCGCAACGGAACCGACGAGGTTGCCCCGGTGGCGAAGATCAGCACGATCCTGCAGGACGGACCCGCGGTCTCGTTCGAGTTCTTCCCGCCGCGCACCGAGGAGGCCGAGGCGGTGCTCGAGCAGACGCTGCGCGACCTCGAACCCCTCGCCCCGTCGTTCGTCTCGGTGACGTACGGCGCCGGGGGCACGACCCGCGAGCGCACGCACGACCTCGTCGTCCAGATCAACCGCGAGACCTCGATGACGGCGATGGCGCACCTCACCTGTGCCGCCCACGCGCGTGTGGACCTCGAGGGCATCGTCGACCGCTACCGCGACGCCGGGGTCGAGAACATCCTGGCGCTCGGCGGCGACCCTCCCGCCGAGCTGGGCCTCCCCGACGGGGAGCTGCGCCACGCGATCGACCTCGTGCGACTCGCGCGGGCCCGCGAGGTCGAGTCGATCGGCGTGGCGGTGCACCCTGAGCCCCATCCCGCGTCGCCGTCGATCGACGCCGACCGGGCGCACAGCGCCGAGAAGCTGGCCGAGGCCGACTTCGCGATCACCCAGTTCTTCTTCGATGCGCACCACTACTTCGATCTCGTCGAAAGCTTGCGCGACCGCGGCGTCGATCGCCCCGTCATCCCCGGGATCATGCCGGTGCTCAGCATTGTCGGGACGAAGCGGATGGCCGAGATGCAGGGCTCGGAGTTCCCCGAGTGGTTCATGGCGAAGCTGCGCCGCGTCGAGGACGACCCGGCCGCGGTCCGCGCGATCGGGATCGCCGAGTCCACGAAACTCTGCCTCGAGCTGCTCGACGGCGGCGCACCCGGGCTGCACTTCTTCACCCTCAACCGCTCGACGGCGACCCGGGAGATCTACGAGAACCTGAACCTCGGTCGGGACCGCGAGTCGGGCGCGTGACGAGCGGGGCTACTTCAAGCCCTTCTTGAGCCGCTTGATCGACGCCGTCGCGAGGTCGGCGGTGATGGGGAGGGGCTCGTCGACGTTCTCGGTCGTGATGCCCGTGACGCCGCGGCCGACGCGGAACGCCACCAACTCGAACTTCGACGTGTGCTCCGTGCCGGCATCGACGATGGTGATCGTGGCCACGAACCCGACGCCGTCGCTCGCCGGCCCTCCGGACACGTCGAAGTCCTCCACCACCGCGGTGGCATCGGGCGCCTCGACGAGCGCCTCGTCGAGGCCCTCCTGCAGGCAGTCGAGCGCCGCTGCGTCCTGGAACGCCGCAAGGTACTCCTTCGCGTCCTTGACCGTCGGGAACACGTAGACCGAGTTCGTCACCTCGGAGTCGCCCTGGGCGAAGTCGGGCGAGTTGAATTCATACCGACTCGCGTCCTCTTTCGCTGCGTCCGTGTCCTCGCACGCGGGGATCCCCGAGGGGTCGTCGTCGACGTGCTTCGTCGCGTCCCAACCGGAGCCGAGATCGGAGGCCTTGATCGCGGCGGCCTTGGCGATCTGCTTGTCGGTCTTGGCCGCCGCGGGCAGCGCAGTCGACCCGAGGATCGCAAAGGCGGCGAGGACGACGGTGGCGGAACGAGCGATGGGACGCACGAGGTCTCCAGCGGTTGGGGGTCGGGTTGGTGACGTCGAGTGGCGGAGGGAGTGGGATTTGAACCCACGGTGACTTGCGCCACAATGGTTTTCGAGACCATCCGATTCGGCCGCTCTCGCATCCCTCCGGGGACGATCCTAGGTGGTCCCGCTGCGCATCCCCGAGGCGTCGTACCTCGCGGGGAACCGCTCACGGCTTCCGACGGGAACGGAAGAACGTCGACAGCCGCTCGGCGCACTCGGACCCGCGGACGCCGGTCACGACCGGGAACTCGTGGTTGAGCCGCGGGTCGACACCGAGGTGGTACAGGCTTCCGAGCGCGCCCGCTTTCGGGTCGGCGGCGCCGAACGCGACCAGCCCGATCCGCGCCGAGACCGCGGCGCCCGCGCACATCGTGCACGGCTCGAGCGTGACCACGAGCGCACAGTCGTCGAGGCGCCAGGATCCGATCGCGTCGGCCGCCCGACGGAGCGCGAGCACCTCGGCGTGCGCGGTCGGGTCCGATGCACGCTCGCGTTCGTTGTGGGCGGCGGCGAGGACCGCGCCGTCGGAGCATCGGGCCACCACGGCCCCGACCGGCACGTCGCCCTCCGCCGACGCCAGGTCGGCCTCGGCGAGTGCGATCCCCATCAGCGTCGGGAGCACCGCGGCGAACGCGGTGCTCATCGGTTCGGGCGTCGGCGCGGCCATGGGGACTCCCGTGCGAGTGGCGGAGGGAGTGGGATTCGAACCCACGGTGAGTTGCCCCACACACGCTTTCCAAGCGTGCCGATTCGGCCGCTCTCGCATCCCTCCGGAGACCGGCGATCGTACCGGGGGCGCAGGCGGGGACCGCAGCGGACCAGACCGGGGACTCGATCCGGAGACCTGATCGAGGAAGTCGGTACGATCACGGCGCGGACCGTGCTAGGTGGGGAGCTCGTGGTGCCCTGCACCCTCAATCCACGTACGAGGGGCTGAACTCCCATCCGAGGCCCGGAACGCCGCCCACTCGGCCCCGTCATGGCGCTGACGGTCGGGTCCTGCGCAACGAAGCCCCGCGAACCGAGTCAGGTCCGGAAGGAAGCAGCTCTCAGCGGAACGCTTCGTGTGCCGCAGGCACACCTGACCCGAGCCGCGGCAGGTCACCGACGGGTGGCGCCTCCAGGTCGACGGTGGGTGCACGGTCCGCACCCGCACGCACCCGCACGCACCCAGGGCCCGAGGGCCCGACGGCCGGCGACTCGATGGCCGCCGACGCGAGGAGTGCCGACACGAGGAGTTGGTACGGTCGGGCGTGGCCTTCCAGTCGCTCTACCGCAAGTACCGACCGCAGCGCTTCGACGAGGTCGTCGGTCAGGAGCACGTGGTCGATGCCCTGCGGGCCGCGGTGCGCGATGACCGGGTCGGACACGCCTACCTCTTCTCGGGCCCGCGTGGCACCGGCAAGACGACCACCGCTCGCATCCTCGCCAAGGCGCTGAACTGCACCGACCTCGGTGCCGACGGCGAGCCGTGCGGCGTGTGCGAGAACTGCACCGCAGTGAGCGCGGGGACGTTCTTCGACCTGTTCGAGCTCGACGCGGCATCCAACCGCGGCATCGACGATGTCAAGGAGCTCGTGAAGAGCACTGCGATCGGGATCGCACCTGGCTCGCGGCGCAAGGTGTTCGTCCTCGACGAGGTGCATGCGCTGACCGCCGACGCGTCGAACGCGCTCCTCAAGAGCCTCGAGGAGCCGCCCGCGCACGTGGTGTACATCCTGGCGACGACGAACCCCGAGAAGGTGCTGCCCACGATCCGGTCGCGGACCCAGCACTACGCGTTCGGATTGCTCACCGTCGAGGAGCTCGTCGGGCGCCTCGCCGATCTGTGCACGCGCGAGGGCGTCGACGCCGACCCCGCGGCGCTCGCCGCGATCGCTGCGGCCGGGGCCGGGTCGGCACGCGACTCGGAGTCGCTCCTCGACCAGGCGCTCGCCACCGGCACCGGTCGGCTCGACGCCGACGTGGTGACCGCGCTCTTCGGCGGGACCCCGTTCTCGGCGCGGGCCCGCATCCTCGACGCGATCGCGGCCGAGGACGCCGCCGAGGCCATCGTCGCGCTCGGCGATCTCCTCGAGACCGGACACGAGCCGCGGCGCGTGGCCGAGGACCTGCTCAGCGCGGCGCGTGATGCCTTCGTGCTCACGGCGGGTGGAGGCAAGGTCGCCGTGGCCGCGCCGAAGGACGACCGCGACCGGCTGACGGCCCTGGGCGAGGTGCTCGGCAACGCCGCGTTGGTCCGCGTCATCGAGACGCTCGGTCGCGCCGTCACCGACATGCGGGGTGTCGATGCGGCCGACCCACGGCTCGTGCTGGAGGTCGCGCTCGTCCGGTTGTCGCGCCGCGACGCCGGACCTCCGCTCCAGACCGTCATCGAACGCATCGAACGACTGGAGCGCGCCGCGTCCGGGGTGGCGCCGTCCACCGCCCCGCCGCCTGGCTCCCCACCGCCCGCCTCCCCGGCGCCCGGCACCCCGCGGGCCGCATCCCGCCGCGACACGCCGGAACCGCCGACGCCCACCCCGGCCGCGCGCGGGAGTCGCCCGACCCTGGGCGCGCTCCGCGGCAGCGCGGTACCCGTCGCCTCCCCGGAGCCCGCCGCGCCTGCCACTCCAGAGTCCGGCACCCCCGAGTCTGAACCCGGCACCCCCGGGCCTACACCCGTCGCTGCGGCGTCGTCCGACGCGGACCCGCCCGGGCCGACCGCGCCAGCGGCAGCCCCGGAGGGCGAGATCGACCTCGACGACGTGATCGTCGCCTGGGCCGACGTCGTCAGTGGCCTGTCACCGGCTACCCGCAGCGCGGTGCAACAGGCGCAACCGCTCCGGGTCGATGAGCAGATCCTCGTGTTCGGTGTGCCACCGGGCCTGTTGGGCGCGGCCCGAGAGCGCTTCAAGCGTGAGGCCGAGACGGTCCGCGACGCGCTGGCGAGCCGGCTCGGTCGTCGGTTCAAGTTCTCGCTCGAGGCAGCGGGTGAGTTCGATCTCGACGGCGGTGCAGGTTCGTCCGCGCCCGATGCGCCGACTGGCGACGGATCCCCCGCACGCGAAGACCCAGCCTCCGAGCGTCCGGGCGACCGCGGACCGGACACACGCGGGGGTGCGGCCCCGCCGGACGACACCGAGGGCGGGGAGATGATCGAGCCCCACGAGCTGCGCGATGCGCCGGAGCCCGACGCCGAAGCGCCGGTGGAACGGCTGCGCGACGCGCTCGGCGCTACCGTCGTCGAAGAGGTCCCGCGGGAGTCCTGATCGAGCACGACGCCGACGTGGCCGTCGGCGGCGAGGCGTCGGCGGGGCGATTCGAGTCGAGGAGAGCGAAACGCACATGGCGAAGCAGAAGCCCGCCCGGCCCGGCGGGATGAACCAGATGATGCAGCAGATGCAGCAGATGCAGGCCGACATGGCCTCGGCGCAGGCTGCACTCGCGGACGAGTCGGTCGAGGGCTCCGCCGGTGGTGGGGTCGTGTCGGCGGTCGTGAGCGGGACCGGTGAGCTCCGCCGCATCTCGATCTCCCCGGACGTGGTCGACCCCGACGACGTCGAGATGCTCGAGGATCTCGTCGTGGCCGCGGTCGGCGAAGCACTCCGCGGCGCGCAGGAACTCCAGGCACGCCAGATGGGCTCGGTGACCGGAGGGCTCGACCTCGGGGCCCTCGGCGGACTGCTCGGCTGACGACGATCGGTGGCCGTCTACGAGAACGCGGTCCAGACGCTCATCGACGAGCTCGGACGACTGCCAGGCGTCGGTCCGAAGTCGGCCCAGCGGATCGCGTACTACCTCCTCAAGTCCGCGCCCGAGGACGCCAACCGCCTCGCGCGGGCGATCTCCGAGGCGAAGGAGAAGATCACCTGGTGCCGGCGGTGCTTCAACATCGCCGAGGGCGAGCTCTGCGGCTTCTGCCGCGACGACCGGCGCGACCCGTTGATGCTCTGCGTCGTCGAGGAGCCGCGCGACATCGTCGCCGTCGAGCGCACGCACGAGTTCGCGGGCCGCTACCACGTGTTGCAGGGCGCGATCTCCCCGATCGAGGGGATCGGTCCCGAGCAGCTGCGCGTGAAGGAGCTCGTCCGACGCGTCGGCGAGGAAGGTGTGGAAGAGGTCATCCTCGCGACGAACCCGAACATCGAGGGGGAAGCCACCGCGATGTACCTCGCGCGACTCCTCAAGCCGCTCGGCCTGCGCGTGACGCGCATCGCGAGCGGGCTGCCCGTGGGCGGCGACCTCGAGTACGCCGACGAGGTGACGCTGGGGCGCGCGCTGGAAGGTCGGCGCGAGATCGACGCCTGAGTCAGGCGAGTGCGCGCCGGAGCACCTTCCCGACGGCATCCGACTCCACGAGGAATCCGTCGTGCCCGCAGGGCGACTCGATGATCTCGAGGTCGTCGACGGTGGGGAGCGCACCGACGAGCTCGTGCTGGAGCCGCAGCGGGTAGAGGCGGTCGGAGGAGACGCCGGCCACGGTCACGGCCGCCCGCACGCGCGTCAACGCCGCGGCGATGCCGCCCCGCCCTCGGCCGATGTCGTGGTGGTTCATGGCCTGGCTCAGCGCGATGTAGGTGTTCGCGTCGAACCGCCGCGTCAGCTTGGCGCCGTGGTACTCGAGGTACGACTCGACCGCGTAGCGGCCGCCCTCGAACGGGTCTTCGTCGCCCTGATGGTCCCGCCCGAACCGAGCGTCGAACTCGCGCTCCGACCGGTAGCTGATCTGCCCGATCCCGCGCGCGATCCCGAGACCGACATGTGGCCCCGCGCCGTCGGGAGCGTCGTAGTAGTCACCGCCGCGCCACTGCGGGTCGGCCCGGATCGCACGGACCTGCATCGAGCACCACGCGATCTGTTCGGCAGTCGCCTTCGCCCCCACCGAGACCACGACGGCTCGTTCGACGCGCTCGGGGAAGCCCACGATCCACTCGAGGGCGCGCATCCCGCCCATCGACCCACCGACGACACCGGCCCATCGGTCGATGCCGAGTCGGTCGGCGAGGGCGGCCTCCACGACGGTCTGGTCGCGGATCGTGAGCAGCGGGAACCGGGCGCCGTAGGGGCGGTCGTCGACCGCGATCGACGACGGCCCGGTCGTTCCCTGACAGCCACCGAGGACGTTCGGGCAGACCACGAACCAGCGATCGGTATCGATCGGCGCGCCGGGCCCGATCATCAGGTCCCACCAGCCCGCCCGCCGGTCGTCGGGCCCCACGGCGGCGTGGCCGTCGCCGGTGAGTGCATGGAGCACGAGGACGGCGTTGGCGCCGTCGGGATCGAGCGTCCCCCACGTCTCGTACGCGACCGTCACGTGCTCCAGACGGCCACCGGCCTCGAGGACGTGCGGACGCGCGTCGAAGAGCGTCTCGAATCGACGCGCACCGACCGGATCGCCTGGTTGCCAGGCGCCGGTCGCCGAAGGCTGCTCGATCGGGGCTGGGCTCGCGTCAAGCTCCCTTGGCGGCGCGGAACCCGGCCTCGAGGTCGGCGAGCAGGTCGTCGACGGTCTCGATCCCGATGCACAAGCGGACCAGGTCCGGGGACACGCCGGTGGTCGCCTGCTCCTCGGGCGTGAGCTGCGAGTGGGTCGTCGACGCAGGGTGGATCGCGAGGCTGCGCACGTCGCCGACATTGGCGAGGTGGCTGAAGAGCTCGAGCCCGTCGACGAACGCGCGCCCCGCTTCGAGGCCGCCCTTGATCCCGAACGCAAGGATCGCGCCCTTGCCGCGCGGGAGCGACGTCTTGGCCCGCTCGTGCCAGGGACTCGACGGCAGGCCGGGGTACGCGACCCACTCGACCTCGTCGCGCTGCTCGAGCCACTCCGCGACGGCTTGCGCGTTCTGGCAGTGGCGGTCCATACGGAGGCTCAGGGTCTCGAGGCCCTGGATGAACAGGAACGCGTTGAAGGGAGAGACGGCGGCGCCGAGGTCGCGCATGAGCTGGAGGCGCGCCTTCAGCGCGTACTGCGCGGGCCGCAGGGGCTCGGGCAGCTGGGAGTACACGAGGCCGTGGTAGCTCGGGTCGGGCTCGGTGAACGCCGGGTGGCGCCCGCTCGCGACGTAGTCGAACTTCCCGCCGTCGACGATGATCCCGCCGACCGATGTCCCGTGCCCGCCGATGAACTTCGTCGCGGAGTGCACGACGATGTCGGCGCCGAGGGCGAGTGGCTGGCAGAGGTAGGGCGTCGTGACGGTGTTGTCGACGATGAGCGGCACGTTGTGCTCGTGGGCGACGGCCGAGATCCCCTCGATGTCGAGCACATCGTTCTTGGGGTTGCCGACCGACTCGCCGTAGAAGCCACGCGTGTTCGGCTTGACCGCGGCACGCCACGCGTCGAGGTCGTCGGGGTCGTCGATGAAGGTCACGTCCCAGCCGAGCTTGGGCAGCGTGTAGTGGAGGAGGTTGTAGGTACCGCCGTAGAGCGACGCGGACGCGACGAGGTGGTCGCCGGCCTGGCCGAGGTTCAAGATGGCGAGCGTCTCGGCCGCCTGCCCCGATGATGTCGCCAGCGCGGCGACGCCCCCCTCGAGTGCCGCGACGCGGTCCTCGAACACGGCCTGGGTCGGGTTCATGATCCGCGTGTAGATGTTCCCGAGCTCGGAGAGGCCGAAGAGGTTGGCGGCGTGCTCGGTGTCGCGGAAGACGTAGCTGGTCGTCTGGTAGATCGGTGTGGCCCGCGCACCGGTCGTCGGGTCGGGGCTGGCGCCGGCGTGGACCATCTTGGTGTCGAAACCCCAGGACTCGGACATGGTGTGGACCCTCCTGCGTGCGCGGTGGCGCCTCGGGACGTGTGCGAGCGCGCGAACGCTACGAGCGTGAAACCCGAACGGTCAACTCGGAAATCTTGGGCCTGGGTGCACCGAGGTCGTTGACTTGCCCTCGGCATGCCGGTAGGAACACCGAGCCCCACCGTGGGGCAATGAACGAAGGGACGCACATCATGACCACGCCACCTCCGCCTCCGGCGGCTGCGAGCGGATCGGGGAAGGTCGGCGAGCTGCGGAGCCCACTCGTCGTGCTGCTGCTGACGATCGTGACGCTCGGGATCTACGGCCTCTACTACTACTTCAAGACCTTCGACGAGATGAAGGAGTACAGCGGCGAGGGCGTCGGCGGCGTCGTCGGTCTCCTGCTCTCCATCTTCTGCGGGATCGTCACGATCTTCCTGCTCCCCGCCGAGGTCGGGAACCTGTACGAGCGCGACGGGCGCGAGAAGCCGATCAGCGGGGCCACCGGCTTCTGGGTCCTGCTCCCGCTCATCGGGAGCCTCATCTGGCTCTGGAAGATGCAGGGCCGCCTCAACGACTTCTGGGAGTCGAAGGGCACGACCAACTAGGACCGACGCGATCTGACAACGCACGAGGGGCGGCCCGTCGCGGCCGTCCCTCGTCGCGTCGGGTCCGCCCCGCAGGGGGTCAGGTGCCGGCGACCCACTCGTCGTTGAGTGCCCGGTAGGTGTACGCGAGCGTCACCGCGACGATGCCATAGCTGAAGATCACGCCGACGAAGCACAGGGCGAGACCGGCGAGGAGCACGAGAGCCAGGAGCAGGACGAGCCCGAGCAGCTGCCCGCGGTGCCCGCGGGTGAGCGCGGCCGAGCGGATGAGCGCCTGGATCGCGCCGGTCCCGGGCTCGGCGATCACGACGTAGCCGTAGAGCTGCAGGGAGAGCACGACGACGATCGCGGCGAACGACCCGATCCCGAGTCCGATACCCGCGGCGCCGATCGAGTCGAGCACCAGCGTCGGCACGAGCACGGTCACCGCGACCGCGAGCCCGAAGAGGAGCGACGCGCGGAAGTAGGCGCCGAAGCTGTCGGTCCGGAGCAACATCGACGGGTCGGGGCGCTCCCCGGCGCACACGGCCAGCGATGCCCGGATGAGGCCCATCGCGAGGACGATGCCGACGACGAAGCTCAGCGCCTGGAGGGCGATCTGGCTGCCCAGGCCGTCGTCGACGCTGCCGAGCTGGCCGAGCAGCACGTTGACGCCGACGACGACGAGTGCGATGAGCACCATCGGCCCCGCGTTGCGCCAGTAGGCGGCCCACCCGAAGGCGAGCGCGTCGAAGACCCGGTACGACGAGCTGGGCGTCGGAGGCGCCCCGTCCGGAGGTAGTGAGCTCAGAGCGGCCGGCCGGTCGCGTACTTGAACAGCTGCCAGGTCCACATGGTGGCGAGCACGACGACGATCGCCCAGACGGGGACCACGATCTTCTTGGTCCGCCACTGCACGAACAGCAGGAGTGCGAGTGCGACCGCGAGGTACGACGCGGGGTTCATGAGCAGCGCGTGTGCGAAGTCGCCGTTCACCAGCGACGTCACGCCACGAGTCATGCCACACATCGGACAGGGGATGCCGGTGATGGTGCGGAGTGGGCATGGCGGGACGAACTCGAAGGGGATCGTGGGACGCGCGGCCGCGACCGCCACCATGCCGGCAGCCCCGATCCGCGCGGTCCGGAGGTCGACCGAGGTGGCGCCGCTGAATTGTCGCGAGAGCGCGACCGGGACGGCCATCGCGCAACAGCGTAGCGAAGCGGGTCGTGCGCTAGAGCGTCCGGACCACCGCGGCGTCACCCTGGCCGCCACCGCCGCAGAGCGCGGCAGCACCGACGCCACCGCCGCGACGCCGCAGCTCGTTGACGAGGGTCAGCACGACCCGGGCGCCCGACATGCCGACGGGGTGACCGAGCGCGATGGCCCCGCCGTTGACGTTCACGATGTCGTCGTCGACGCCGAGGTCGCGCATCGACGCCACGCCGACGGCCGCGAACGCCTCGTTGATCTCGAGCAGGTCGAGATCGGAGACCTTGGTGTCGA
>JBKJJI010000071.1:0-3281 GCA_046598115.1 Acidimicrobiia bacterium
GATGCAGGCGATGCCTGCCGTCCCCGACATCGAGGAGGTCGGGAGCGTCGAGGACCGGACGATCCCCAGTCCCGCGGGCGACCTCGCCGTACGGGTGTTCCGCCCCCGCGATGCGCCGGAGGGAACGCTGCCTGGCACCGTCTACTTCCACGGCGGCGGATGGGTCATCTGCGACCTCGACAGCCACGACGGTGCGTGCCGCCGCATCGCGAACGCGGTCGGCACGGTGGTGGTGTCGGTCGACTACCGCCTCGCACCCGAGCACGAGTACCCCGCCGCGGCCGACGACGCATTCGCCGCCGCCGCCTGGGTGGCCGAGCATGCAGTCGAGCTCGGGATCGACGCCCGGCGGATCGCCGTGGCCGGCGACAGCGCCGGGGGCAACCTCGCCGCGGCCGTCGCGCTCATGGCCCGCGACCGCGGCGGCCCTGCGCTCGCGTTCCAGCTGCTCGTCTACCCCGTCATCGACAACACCGCCACGGCGAACGACCACCCGTCGAAGACCGAGAACGCCACCGGGTACTTCCTGCGGACCTCCCAGATGGACTGGTACCGCGCGCAGTACCTGCCCGACGGCCACGACGGCAACGATCCCTACCTGTCGCCCCATGTGGCGGAGTCGCACGCCGGCCTCCCGCCCGCGTGCGTCGTGACGATGGAGATGGACCCGCTGCGCGACGAGGGCGAGATGTACGCCCGACTCCTCGAGGAGGCCGGCGTGCCCGTGGTCCTGCACCGCGCCGACGGGCTGTTCCACGGCTCGTTCAACATGGATGCCGTGCTCACCGGTGCCAAGGAAGCCCAGGACGTCGCCTTCGCCGCGATGCGCGCGGGACTGGAGGTCGAGTAGATGGCATCGATCGTCCCCGGTGGTGCGCTCGTCTACGGGATGCAGCTGCAGGTGCAGGCCAAGTCGAAGACGTTCGTCGAGGACTGGGAGGCCGACGCCGGCGCCACCGAGCTGGCTGCGATCGTCCGCAAGGCCGACGAGACCGGGTTCTTCTACGTCGCGGTGTGCGACCACCTCGCCGTCACGAAGCCGATGGACGAGCACATGGCGACAACCTGGTACGACACAGTCGCGACGCTCGGATGGATCGCCGGGATCACCGAGCGGGTGCGGATCATGTCGCACGTCTATGTGCTGAGCTACCGCCACCCGCTCCACACCGCGAAGTCGTTCATGACGCTCGACGAGCTGTCGGGCGGGCGCGCCATCCTGGGCGTCGGCGCCGGGCACCTTGAGGGCGAGTTCGACCTCCTCGGGTTCGACTTCGCCGAGCGGGGCCGTGTCACCGACGCGGCGATCGACGTCGTGCGCGAGGCCCTCACGAACGAGTACCCCGAGATCGACACGCCCTACTGGGGCAGCCTCGGCGGCGGCGGCATGGCACCCCGACCCCATCAGTCGCCGCTCCCCATCTGGGTCGGCGGGTCGTCGAAGGCCGCACTGCGGCGGGCGGCCGAGCGCGGCGACGGTTGGCTCCCGCAGGGCACACCACGCGCCGATATGCCGGACCAGATCGCGTTCCTGCTCGAGCACCGCAAGGCGATCCGCGGCGACGACCCCATCGACCTCGGCACCATCACCGAGTACCTCTACGTCGGCGACCCGGACTGGGATGTCGGCGACCAGACACTCTCGGGCGACCCTGCGATGCTGGCCGAACGGCTCAACGAGTTCGGGGCGATGGGCGTGAGCCACCTCCAGGTACGGTTCCGCAACCGCTCCCTCGCCGAGCTGCTCGACCAGATGGACGCCTTCGCCCGCGACGTGGCCCCCCACCTGCAACGCTGACGCACGCGTTCCCGTGCTTTGGCGTCGCATACCCCGTCCCCGCGACCCTTGCCCGACGCCAGAACGTCACGCGCGGGAGCGGGGGAGGCCGAGGCCGCGCTCGGCGATGATCGAGCGCTGGATCTCGCTCGTGCCCGCGTAGATCGTCGTCACCTGGGCGTGCCGGTGTGCGTGCTCGACCCAGCCGTCCGCCACCGCCCCCGGGGCATGGTGGTCGAGGAGGCTCTCCGGTGCGCCGGCGTCGACGAGATCGGCCGCCGCGCGCACGAGCGCCTCGGACGCGAACAGCTTGGCCATCGAGCCCTCCACGATCCCGGGCGTCCCTGCGGCTGCGACCGCCGTCATCCGGTGCGCGAGACCCCGCGCGACCTCCATGTCCGCGATGGCGTGCACGAGTCGACCACGAGTCGCCGGGCGATCGAGCACGCCGGGGACGCTCGATGCCCATCCCACGAACTGGCAGACGAGGCGATCGAGCTCCCCCACCATCGTCGGGTTCCGCTCGAAGGCGAGCGCGACGCCCATGACACCCCATCCCCCGTCGACATCGCCGACGCGGCAGGAGTCGGGCACCCGTACGTCGGTGTAGAAGGTGACGTTCGTCCGCTCCCCTCCAAGCGTCTGGATCGCATGCACCTCGATGCCGGGCGAGTCCATCGGGACGAGGAACATCGTCAGCCCCCGGTGCTTCGCCACCTCCGTGTTCGTGCGAGTGAGGAGGAACACGTACGCCGACTCGTGGGCGAGCGTCGTGAACATCTTCTGACCGTTGATCACCCAGTCGTCGCCGTCGCGCACCGCGCGCGTCGTCGCGGCAGCGACGTCGGACCCCGAGTCCGGCTCGCTGTAGCCCAGGCAGCACAGCACCTCACCGCGCAGGATCGCGGGCACGACCTCAGCCCGCTGCTGCTCCGTCCCCACGAGCGCGAGCATGCGGGCGACGAGGTCGGAGGTGCCCCAGCCGTCGACCGGCGCGCCGATGCGGGCCAGCTCCTCGTGCAGGACCTCCATCTCCCAGGGGCCCCTCCCCTGCCCACCGGCGTCGACGGGCCACTCGGCGGCGAGCCACCCGACCTCGGCCAGCGCAGCGTGCAGCCCCCAGTCGTGCATCGTGCCGGTGTCGTGCGCGCGACGGACGACCTCCGGCGTGCAGTGCACCTCGAGGAAGGCCCGCACCTCACGACGGAACGCCGCTGGCTCCGCGTCGTCGAGATGCCATTCGGCGTCCGCGAGCGTGTCGGCGACGTGCTCGGCCTCGACGGCCGGGTCTCCCAGCGTGAGGACCCATGCCGTCGCCCGCCGGAAGAACAGCTGCGCGTCGTGCTCGAGCATGAACCCATACCCGCCGTGCACGTGCACGTTGGCCCCGGCGACGTCGCGTGCGACCCGGCCCGCGACCCACGCGCTCAGCGGAGCGAGGACGCTGCGGTGCAGCTCGTCGGCTGCCGCGCGCTCGACGAGGAGCGCGGCGCCGTCGAGCGCG
>JBKJJI010000340.1:0-9333 GCA_046598115.1 Acidimicrobiia bacterium
CGTCGAGGTGCTGGGCGACGTCACGTCCCGAGTGCCCCCGTTCGACCGGGACGAAGCACGCCGGATGCTCGACGAGCTGACCGGCGTCCAGCTCCTGCGTGGCGCCCGCGGCGCGAAGCCGTCCGACACGGAGGCCCTCGTGGATGTGATCATGCGGGTCCAGACGCTCGCGCTGGATCTCGCCGATCCGACGTTCCCCGAGCAGCTCGCCGAGCTCGACATCAACCCATTGATCGTGCGGCCGCGTGGTGCGGTCGCCCTGGATGCCCTGGTGGTACGCACATGAGTGACACACCCGACGTCGACACCGAGCTGCTCGCGGAGGTCCGCGAGCAGGTCCTGTGGCTGACCCTCAACCGACCCGACGCGGGGAACGCGATCACCCCTGCGGTGCGCAACCGCATGATCGAGCACCTGAACGACGCGAGCGGATCGTTCGACGTGCGCGCGGTCGTGCTCACCGCTGCGGGCGAGAAGCACTTCTGCACCGGCGCCGACCTCCGTGCAGGTCGCGCCGCCCCGCCGCCGCGACCGGAAGGCGCGCCCGAGCGCGCGTCGGGCGACGCCGCCCGCATGATCAGGACCGGGATCCAACGCCTCATCGCAGCCATGCTCGACTGCGAGAAGCCGATCCTCTGCGCGCTCAACGGCACCGCGGCGGGTGGCGGCGCCGCGATGGTGCTCGCGTCGGACCTCGTCGTCGCGGCCGAGCACGCACGGATCATCCAGGTGTTCGTGCGCTGTGGCCTCATCCCCGACGGCGGCCCCACCTACCTCCTTCCTCGGCTCGTGGGGCTCCAGAAGGCGAAGGAGCTCGTGTTCTTCGGCGACGACCTCTCCGCAACCGACGCCGAACGCATCGGCCTCGTCAATCGAGTCGTTCCGGGTGTCGAGCTGACGGCGGCCGTGACCGAGTGGGCCGAGCGCCTCGCCTCCGGACCCACCCGGACGATCGGGTTCGCGAAGCGCCTCCTCAACCGCTCGCTCGACACCGACCGGGCCACCATGTTCGAGGAGGAGGCGCTCCTCGTGGAGCTGGTGACGGCGACCGAGGACTGCCAGGAAGGGATGGCGAGCTTCGTCGAGCGTCGTCCCACCGAGTTCAAGGGCTGGTGAGGCGTGCTCAAGGACGCGACTGCGATCGTCGGGCTCGGCCAGACGGCATTCGGCAAGGGGCTCGTCGACACCGAGCTGTCGCTCGCGTGCCAGGCGATCTCGCTGGCGCTCGACGACGCGGGGATCGCGCCGAGCGAGGTCGACGGCCTCGCGTCGTTCACGATGGAGCCGAACCGCGAGGTCGACGTCGCCCGCAACGTCGGGCTGGGCGACATCACCTATTTCTCGCAGGTCGGCTACGGCGGCGGGGCCGGGTGCGGGGTCGTGCTCCAGGCCGCGATGGCCGTCGCCACCGGTCAGTGCCGGATCGCGGTGGCCTGGCGCGCGCGCAAGCGGGCGTCGAAAGCGAGCCGCCCCTGGGCCCAGGTGCCCCAGCGACTCGCGGACCACTGGCAGTGGAGCCGGCCATGGGGGCTGCTGCGCCCGGTCGACGAAGTCGCGATGCTCACCCGCCGCTACATCCACGAGTACGGCGCCACCCGCGACCATCTCGCGAATGTCGCCCTCGCGTTCCGCAAGCACGCGAACCGGAACCCCGCGGCGACGATGCACGACAAGTCGATGACCCGCGACGACTACTTCGCGGCGCGGATGATCTCGGAGCCGCTCTGCCTCTTCGACAACTGCCTCGAGACCGATGGCGCGCTCGCGCTGGTGATCGTCGGCGCGGATCGGGCGGTCGACCTCCCGCATCGTCCCGTGTACGTGCACACCGGCGCCCAAGGGCTCCCACCTCAGCATCAGACGATGATCAACTTCTTCAACGACGATCCGCTCCGGGGCCCGTCGTGGACCGCAGCCCGTCAGCTGTGGCGCGACGCCGACTTCGGCCCCGCCGACGTGAAGGTCGCGCAGATCTACGACGCGTTCAGCCCGCTCGTCCCGCTCTCGCTCGAGGGCTACGGGTTCTGCGAGCGCGGGGAGGGCGCCGCGTTCACCGACGACGGCGCGTTGGAGTGGCCCGACGGCCGACTCCCGACGAACACCGCGGGTGGCGGCATGTCGGAGGCGTACGTCCACGGGTTCAACCTGATCCTCGAGGGCGCCCGTCAGCTCCGGGGCACGTCGACCGCACAGGTCGAGGGCGCCGACACCTGCCTGATCACGAGCGGCGAGGGCGTGCCCACGAGCGCGCTGCTGCTCCGGAACTGACGAGGAGACGAACGTTGGCCGAGTCCGGATTCCTGCTGCCCGACGTCGACACCGACGACGGACGCGACTTCTGGGCCGGGACGGCCCGGCACGAGCTGCTCGTCCAGGCGTGCGGCGCGTGCGGGCGCTGGCGGTTCCCGCCCCGCCCGATGTGCCCGGCCTGCCGGTCGCTCGAGGTCCGCTGGGAGGCGGCATCGGGCCGGGCGACGATCTGGTCCTACGTCGTACCCCATCCCCCGTTGCTCCCGGCCTACGCGGCGCTCGCGCCCTACAACGTGATCGTCGTCGCCCTCGACGAGGATCCGACGATCCGGTTCGTCGGGAACCTCCTCGAGGGTCCCGAGGGCCGGATCAGCGACGTCGATCCCGCCACGATCGAGATCGGCACCCCGGTCCGGGTGGTGTTCCAGCAAGTCGACGACGTGACCCTGCCGCAGTGGGTACGGGCCTGAGCCCTCGCGGGAGCGCTCGCCCGGGTCGCTGAGACTGTGAGAACTGGGGGTCAAGGGACCCCCGAACTCGACCGATCCCACACCCATGCACTTTGGGAACACGCGGCACGGCGCGGTCGGGGCCCTGCGGACAGATCCGGCACCGGGCACACCGCCGACGGGGCCCCCGGCCGGAGCCGGCCCGACGGTCCGCGCATCGGGGACTCCGACGCGTCGGATCCCGCCGTTCGCGCTGTTCGCGGGACTCGTCGCGGTGCTCGCGATCGTCCCGCTCGGGATGCCCGAGAGCAGCCTCGCGCGCCTGCTCGGAGGCCCTGCCGTCGCGCTCGTGGCGACCCTCGCCGCCGCGTACGGGATCCGTCGTTGGAAGCCCACCCCCGCCGCGCCCTGGTGGTGGGTCGCCGCCGGCCTCGGTCTGTTCTTCCTCGGCGAGACCGCGGCCTGGGGGGCCCAGGCCGTCGACCTGCCCTGGTCGACGTTGTGGGTCTCGGTCCTCTCGAAGGCCGGCTACCCCGTGATCGCCGTCGGGTTGCTGCGGGTCGCCTCCGCCCAGGCGAAGAACGAGGATCGCTCGGCCATCCTCGACGCACTCGTCGTCGGCGCGGCCGCCGCCCTCAACTTCTGGCTCGTGATCGGCGACCGGTTCCTCGCTGACCCCTTCTACACGAGCGCCGAGAAGATCACGATGGTGCTCTCGCTCGGCGGCAGCGTGCTCGTCGTCGTCCTCACGGTCCGGCTCCTGTTCAGCCTGAGCACGCACCTGCCGTCGGTCGTCATGCTCCTCGGCGCGCTCACCTCGCTCCTCGTCGGCGGCTTCCTCTGGGCGTCGAGCGCGGTCCAGGGAGCTCCCATCCGCGACGCGGCGACGGGCCTGTGCTTCGCGGCGGGCTACGCGCTGCTCGGGCTTGCGACCTGCCACGAGTCCGCCGGGGAGCGCGTCGTCATCGAGGAAGACCGCGCGGCCGAACTGCGGCCCCACCGGCTCGTCCTCCTCGTCGCGGCTGCGATCGTCCCACCCGCGCTGATCATCGGTGAGTCCGTCGGGACCTCGGAAGCCCGCCACGACCTCCCGATCGCGGCGACGGCGATCGCGGTGTCGATGCTCGTCTTCGTCCGGATGTTCGGGCTGACCAGTCGCGTGCGCGAGCTCGCCGAGCGGCGAGGCCGCGACCGGTTCGAGGCCATGGTCCGGCACTCACAGGACATCATCACCGTCATCAACACAGACGGTCGGATCGAGTACGTCAGCCCCGCAGTACAGGCGCAATGGGGCTACGCCCCCGAAGAGTGCCTGGGGCAGGAGCTCCAGTCCCTCGTCTCCCTCGATGATTCCGAACAGGGCCGACGACACCTCGACATCGCGATGCAGCTCACGCCGGCGGGAACCCACGAGTTCGAGATCCGGATCGGTCATCGCGACGGTGCGGCGCGGGACTACGAGGTCGTCGCGACGAACCTCTCCGAGCTCAGCGACATCGCCGGGACCGTGCTCACGCTGCACGACATCACCGACCGCAAGGTCCTCGAGGCCCAGCTCGCCCACCAGGCGTTCCACGACTCACTGACCGGCCTCGCCAACCGTGCGCTCTTCCTCGACCGCGTCGAGCACGCGCTCCTCCGCAACCGCCGCGACGGGACCGACGGCGTCGCCGTGCTCTTCATCGACCTCGACGACTTCAAGTCCGTGAACGACGGGCTGGGGCACGGCGCCGGCGACGAGCTGCTCGTCGCCGTCGGCGAGCGTCTGGTGCGCTGCCTCCGACCCGGCGACACCGCCGCCCGCCTCGGCGGGGACGAGTTCGCGATCCTGCTCGACCGCCCGGCCAACTTGTCGTCGAGCCAGGCCGTGGCCGAGCGCATCCTCGAAGTGCTGCAGCTGCCCATCACGGTGGGGTCACTCGACATCACCGTCCCGGCCAGCATCGGCATCGCGCTCGCGGGAACGGACTCCAACACCCAGGACCTCGTCCGCGACGCCGACATCGCGATGTACACCGCGAAGTCGAACGGGAAGGGCCGCGCCGAGCTGTTCGCCGACGGGCAGCGCGAGAACGCGACCCGCCGTCTCGAGCTTCGCAGCCGGCTCGCCTCGGCGCTCGACCACGACGAGCTGCGTCTCGTGTACCAACCGATCATCGACCTCCAGTCGAACCGGATCGTCTCGGCCGAGGCGCTGCTGCGCTGGCACCCGGCCGGTGGCCGGGTCGTGGCCCCGATGGAGTTCATCCCGCTCGCCGAGGAGTCGGGGCTCATCGTCCCGATCGGGCGCTGGGTCATGGAGAACTCGGTCCGGACCGCCCGGACGTGGCAGCGCGCGGGCCAGGACCCCGTCGCCGTGTCGGTGAACGTCTCGGGCGTCCAGATGCGCAACGACACCGAGTTCGTCGACTTCGTGCGCGACACGCTCGTGCAGAACGACCTGCCGGCGAGCTGCCTCATCGTCGAGCTCACCGAGACGGTCATGATGGAAGACACGCACCACACCCTGAAGATGCTCGAGCAGTTCCGCGACCTGGGTGTGCGCATCAGCATCGACGACTTCGGGACGGGCTTCTGCTCGCTGTCGTACCTCCGACGCTTCGCCGTCGACCGGGTCAAGATCGACCGGTCGTTCGTCGAGGAGCTCGGTCGGCTCCCGACGTCCGCGACGCTCGCGAGCAACATCCTCACGCTCGCCGGTGCCCTCGGCGTGGGTGCCGTGGCCGAGGGCGTCGAGACCTCCGAGCAGGTCGCGGTCCTCCGGTCGCTGTCGTGCGAGAGCGCCCAGGGCTACTACTTCGCCCGTCCGGTCGACGAGACCGAGATCTCCGCGGTCATCGAGGGCGACCGGGGTCTGGCCGCCACGACCGCGCCTCCGGCTCCCTGAATCCGGCTCCCTGAATCCGGCTCCCCGCTTCGGGCTCCCCGCTTCGGGCTCCCCGAATCGGGCCAGCCGCTCCCGTCACCCGGTCGAACGCGTCCGGGCGCGACGAAGCCCGGTCCAGGGGGGTGAACCGGGCTTCCGTCGAACGTCGGCGACAGGCGCGGGGGACGCCCGCCGCCGGGAGGATCGTGTAGGTCAGGCAGCGAGCGGCTGCTCGACGGTCACGCCGTCGCGCAGGTCACGTAGCGTCTGCTCCCAACGCAGCTGGCGGCCGATCCAGGCCAATGCCCGCTCACGCTCGATGGTGCTGGGCTTCGAGGTGCGCATGCTGTGCACCCTTTCTCCGGGATTCGGTCTCCGGGTTTCAGTCTCTCGGTTGTTCTCGAGGGGATCGAGCGACGGTGTCGCTCTTGACACTGAGAGTATCTACTCGTAGGGTATCTACTGTCAAGTTTGGTGACGGACGTCACGTTCGACGATCCGCACGTGCATCGACCCAGTCCATCGACCAGCCACACCATCGAGGGGACGCCAGCGATGCCCGAGACGCCTGCTGCGGCCGACGAGGCCACCGGCTGGCGGATCGACGACCTCGCCCGCGCCGCGGACCTCACCGTCGACACCATCCGCTACTACCGGCGTGAGGGACTGCTCCCCGCCCCCGAGCGGTGCGGCCGGACCAACCGCTACGGGCCCGAGCACCTCGAGCGCCTCGAGCGCATCAAGGACCTCCAGGCCCGCCGGTTCTCCCTCGCGGCGATCCGTGCCCTGCTCACCGAGGACCGCCGGGAGCTCGTCGACGGCGTCTTCGGCGGCGGGGGTGATCGCGAGTACACGCTCGACGAGGTCGTCGAGCGGTCCGGGATCGATGCCGACCTCGCCGAGCAGCTCCGGGTGTCGGGGATGCTGCGCGACCCCGCCGACTTCGGTCGCGACGCCTACGACGCCGACGACCTCGAGCTGCTGCGCACACTCGCCGCGCTCCACACGCTCGGGTTCCCGGTGCCGGCGATCGTCGAGATCGGTCGGATCTACGCCGAGGGGATCGAGACGACCCAGCGGCAGGTCGTGGACCTGTTCGTCACCGGCGGTCGGCTCGACTGGGACGCCGAGGCGCTCGAACGGTTCCAGCAGGTCGCCGCGAGCCACGCGACCAACATCCTCGCCCGCGCACGCCACATCGTCGACTACACCCACCACCGCACGATCCAACGGCTCACCCTCGGCGCGATCGACCGGGGCACGATCGACGCACCCGTTGTCGAGCAGACCGGCGCCGACGGCGAGTGAGCCGGAGCGGCCGGCCGTTCAGTCGTCGAGATGCCAGATCCGCGCGGCGTTCCCGCCGACGATCCTGGCCCGCTCCTCGCCGTCGATGTGCCCCATCGTCTCGGCGATCACCTTGCGGGAGTGCGGCCAGTCGTTGCCGTGGTGCGGGTAGTCGCTCGACCACATCATGTTCTCCACCCCCACCGCGTGGCGCAGCGCGATGCCGGAGCGGTCGGTGATGAACGACGCGGCGTTGTTGCGGTGCCAGTACACCGACGGCGGGTGCTCGATCGAGAGCTCGCCCCATGAACGGTTCCGCCAGTAGCGGTCGTCGATGCTCTCCAGCATGTGCGGGAGCCACCCGACCCCCGTCTCGATCCAGCAGATCTGTAGCTCCGGAAAGCGGTCGAACACCCCGCTGAAGAGCATCTGGGTCATCGATCCCGCGGTCATCGAGAACACATGGCTCATCGAGCCGATCGCCTTCGCGCGCGCGGCCTCGCTGCTCATGTCGTAGAGCACGTTGCCGCCGGCCGCGGCGGCCTTGCGACCGGCGGCCCGTTGCGCACGGCTGATGATGTTGATGTGGATCGACACGGGGATCCCCTCGTCCACCGCTGCCGCCCAGAACGGGTCGTCGTCGACCGACAGGCTGTCGCCTCCCGAGGGCCAGTTCGAGATGATGACGCCCTTGGCGCCGCGCGCCTTCGATTTGCGCAGCGCGTCCACCGCGGTGTCGATCCCCACCGACGGCATCTGCGCGAGCCCGATGAGTCGACTCCGATCGGGCGCACAGAACTCCTCGAAGAGGAAGTTGTTGTACGCCTCGACGCCCGCCAGGACGAAGTCCTCGTCGTCGTCGCCGAGGAAGTGGCTCATCGTCCGCTGCGGCGGGAAGAGGATCTCCGCGTGCACGCCGTCGAGGTCCATGTCGGCGAGGCGGGCGGCACCGTCGTAGCAACCCGCGCGCGCCTCCTCGTAGGTGACGCCGAACCACCGGAACTCGTCGAACGGCATCCCGGGCGTCGCCACGAGCCCGATCGGGTCGGCCTGACCGCCCACCGCGGTGAGCCAGGCGTCACCGCCAGCGGGGTCCTTCACCAGCTTCGGCGCCCTGTCCTGGTACTGCGATGCCAGCCAGTTCGCCCAGATGTCGGGCGGTTCGAGGATGTGGCAGTCGGCGTCGACGATGCGACCGGCCATGGCGCGCTCCTCTCCCAGGTGATTGGGTCCCAGGTGATTGGGTCCCAGGTGATCGGGTCAAAAGGTGATCGGGGCGCAAGGGTACGCTGACGCCGGCGTCAGGGACAGGGCCATACTGCACGCCCGGACACGCCGCGGCGGGGACGAATCGCACGGCCCACGAGCACGCCCGGACCCCCGACGAACGACCGAGGACGAGGAGGCAAGCGGTGCCCGACGGCATGCTGGACGGGGTGCGGGTGCTCGACCTCGCGGGTGAGCCGGGCGCGATCGCAGGCCGGGTCCTCGCTGATCTCGGTGCCGACGTCGTGCTCGTGGAACCGACCACCGGTCACCCCTTGCGCGGGCTCCCCGCCCGTTGGCGGACCTGGTCGGCCGGGAAGCGCTCGGTCGTCGTCGCCGGACCCGACGACCCCGCCCTCGATGCCTTGCTCGACGGCGCCGATGTCGTCATCGACACACCCGGCTTCCCCGGGTCGTGGACGCTCGAGCCCGGCCGCGCTCCCGACGCCGTCTGGGTGAGCGTCACGCCGTTCGGGCGCTCCGGGCCGCGCGCGCACTGGCGGGCGTCAGACCTCGGCGTGCTCGCTGCGAGCGGCAACATGTACTCGACCGGCGACGCCGACCGACCGCCGGTGCGCTGCACCGAGCCATCGGGATACGCGCACAGCGGCGGTGAAGCGGCGTTCGCGGCGTTGAGCGCGCTGTGGACCGACCGACCGCAGCAGGTCGACCTCTCGATGGCGGAGTGCGTGAACGTCGCGAACATGGCCGCGCCCGCGCGCTATCTCCGCGAGGGGTTCCGGGGACGGCGGGCCGGGGCGATGATCGGGCGCACCCAGGAGATCTGGCCCACCCGCGACGGCTGGGTGAGCTTCGGCCTGCGGGGAGGTAAGGCTCGCATCCCGAGCCTCGAGACCATCACCCGGGTGGTCGCGGCCGACGGCGTCGACGCGTCCTCGCTCGAGGCCCAGGACTGGTCGACGTGGTCCCCCGCCCAGGCGCCCGACGACGTCCTCCGGGCGGTCGAGGCTCCCATCCGCGAGTACTTCTCGCGCCACACCATGCAGGAGCTCTACGACCTCGCGTGCGAGACCAACCTCATGCTCGCCCCCGCCAACTCCCCCCGCGAGATCCTCGCCAGCATCCAGCTCGCCGCCCGCGACTTCTTCGCCCCCCTCGGCGACATCCCCCAGTTCCCCGCCGCGTTCGTCCGCATCACCTCGAGCGACGGCCACGCCGCCCCCCCCCACCCCCGAAACCCACCCCCCGACCTCG
>JBKJJI010000381.1:0-3357 GCA_046598115.1 Acidimicrobiia bacterium
GCCCGCGACGATGGGGATGGCGATGCCGAGCGAGGGCTACCTCGCAGGTGTGCAGGCACTCTGTCGTGCGCGCGGCGCGATGTTCGTCCTCGACGAGGTCCAGACCGGCCTGGGGCGCAGCGGGACGATGTGGTGCCACGAGCACGACGGCGTGGAGCCCGACGCCATCGTCACCGGGAAGGGTCTGGGGGGTGGCCTGTACCCGATCTCGGCGACGGTGATGACCGATGCGATGCACCGCTTCTACGACGACGAGCCGTTCGTCCACGTCTCGTCGTACGGCGGTTCCGACCTCGGGTGCGTCGTCGCCCTCGCGGTCCTCGACCAGGTCGAGGCACCCGGGTTCCTGGAGCGGGTCGAGGAGGTCGGGCTCTTCCTCGAGAAGGAGCTCGCATCGATGCCGTTCACGGTGCGCAGGCGCGGGCTCTTCATGGGCCTCGCATGGCCGGACGAAGGTGCCGGGATCCTCGCCGCCAAGGCGTGCATCGATGCAGGCGTCTTCGCCGTGTTCGCGAACAACGACACATCGGTCCTCCAGTTCCTCCCGCCGCTCGTCCTGACCGACGAGCAGGTCGAAGAGCTCGCACAGATCATGGTCACCGCCCTTGCGTGACGTGCAGGTGTCGGCGGGGCCATGACCGTGACGCTCGACTTGGTCGCACTCGACCTCGCCGTCGAACAAGCACTGGCGTCCCGCGACGAGCGCACGCTGCACGTGCTCGGATACGGCGAGATCAGCACGGTCCTCGCGTGGCCCACGCCCGACGGCCCGTTCGCCTGCAAGCGACTTCCCACCTTCGACGACGTGGGTCGCTTCGATACGTACCGGTCGGTCTTCGACACTTCGATCGAGGCGCTCGCCGGACGCGGGCTCGTCGTCCACCCGACGACCCTCGAGTCGCTGCCGCGGCCCGACGGGATGGTCGCGGCGTACTGCGTGCAGCGCGTCCTCCCGACGTCGGCGTTGGCGCCGGCGTGGCTGCGAGGCGCCGACGCCGACGAGGGCCGGGCCCTGATCAGCCGGATCGCCGACACGATCGGATCCGTCGTCACGCCTCGGGTCGGACTCGACGCGCAGCTGTCGAACTGGGCCGACGTCGATGGCGAGCTCCGGTACCTCGATGTCACCACACCGCTGCTCCGTGACGACTCCGGCGCGGACCTTCTCGACACCGAGCTGTTCCTCGCCTCGATCCCGGCCGCGCTCCGCGCCGTCGTCCGACAGTTCGTGCTCGCGTCGATCCTCGACACGTACTTCGCGTTCCGACCGATCGCGCTCGACTTCGTCGGCAACCTCCACAAGGAGCACCTCGGAGCGTGGGTGCCGGCGGCGATCGAGATCTTCAACGGTCGCTTCCAGCTCGAGCTCACCGAGGCGGAGGTGCGCCGCTACTACCGACGCGACGCGCGTCTCTGGGGCTGGATGCAGCGGGTCCGTCGCCTCGATCGGGGTTGGCAGCGACACATCCGGCGACGGCCCTACCCCCTGTTGCTCCCCGGGCCGGTGGAGCGCTAGCGGACGTCGATCTCCGCGTTCGCAGCCCGGAGCACCTCAGCCACATCGCCGGCGGCTTCCGGTCGTCCGTACCAGAACCCCTGGGCGCCATCGACGCCCAGGCGAGCGAGACGCTGGTGCTGGTCGGCGCGCTCGACGCCTTCCGCCACGACCAGCTTGCCGGTCCCGTGGGCGAGCGCGACGACCGATGCGCAGATGCCTTCGTCGATCGACCCATCGGCGATGCCCGCGACGAAGGAGCGGTCGATCTTCAGCAGGTCGAACGGGAGGTCGCGGACGTGGACGAGGCTCGAGCAGCCGGTGCCGAAGTCGTCGATGGCCAGCCGCACGCCGCTGGCCTTGAGCGCGTGCAGGCGTGTCGCAGCCAGCGAGGTGGAGCCGGCCTCATCGCGCTCCATGAGGGCGGACTCCGTCATCTCGAGGCACAGGCGATCGCCCCCGATGCCGTACCGATCCAGGAGGTCGCCCACGATCGCAGGGAGCGTCGGGTCGAAGAGCTGCGCGGGCGCGAGGTTCACGGCGAGGACCGACGCCCGCACTCCCTCGTCAATCCAGCCCCGGATCGTCGCGAGCGCCTCGCCGAGCACCCAGGTGCCGAGCCGGTTGGCGAGACCGGCTTCGTCGGCGATCGGCAGGAACCGGGCCGGCGGGAGCAGCCCGTGCTCGGGATGGTCCCATCGCACCAGCGCCTCCACGCCGCAGGGCGTCGCCGTCGGCATCCGGACGACCGGCTGGAAGTGGAGGCGGAACGCTCCGCCGCGCGGATCACCGTCGAGTGCGAAGCGCAGGAGCTCGGCGAGCTCGCGTCGCTCGGCGACCGGCAGCTGTCGCGGGCGGTCCTCGCCGCGCCGCCGCAGCTTCGCGGCGTACATCGCGTCGTCGGCTCCGGCGAGCAGCTCTTCGGGATCCTCGGACGAGGTCCCGTCGACCGAGCCGACGCTCGCGAAGACCTGGAGCGTGAGCCCATCGATGTTCACCGGGTCGGCGACCACTGTCTCGAGCCGGTGGAGGAGCACCTCGGCCGCGCCGGGATCGAGGTCCTCGCACACGACGACGAACTCGTCGCCCCCGAAGCGAGCGACGAAGTCGGTCGGGCGGACGGCGTTGCGCAGACGATGCGCCACATGGGTGAGCATGCGGTCACCGGCGTCGTGCCCGTGCAGGTCGTTGATCGCCTTGAACCGATCGAGGTCGAGGAAGCAGACGAGCAGCCGTGACGGGTCGTCCGCGCACCGCCCCCGCGAACGACGAAGGTGGTCGACGAGCCGGGTCCGGTTAGCGAGACCGGTCAGGGAGTCGTGGGCCGCGAGGTGCTCGAGCCGCTGCTCGAGGTCGCGACGGCTGGAGATGTCGTGGGCCGAGATCACCAGCCCGGCGACGACGGGGTCGTCGAGCAGGTTCACGACCGAGATCTGATAGGGGATCGCTCGACCGTCGCGATGGCGAAGCTCGAGCTCGAACACGCGGGTCCCCGCGTGTTCCCGTGATGCCCGGAGCTCAGCGTCGGCGCGCTCGCGCTCCGACGTCACGACCAGGTCGACGAGCCACGACCCGACGACGACGCTGGGGTCGAGTCCGAGCTGACGCGTCACGGCTCCAGAGACCGACTGGACGAGGCCCTCGGCGCTGGCGTGCATCATGATCGTCGCGGAGTTCTCGACGAGCCTGCGGAATCGCTCCGGGTCGTCGGTGGCAACCTCCCACCGGCGCCGCTGGGTCAGATCCCGCAGCGTGTTGACGATCAGCGGGCCGTCGGGCGTCATCAACGTCCGCCCGATCAGCTCGACGAGACGCCACGAGCCGTCGGCGATCCGGACCCGCAGCTCGATCGGCGTGCCGAC
>JBKJJI010000405.1:0-4746 GCA_046598115.1 Acidimicrobiia bacterium
ATCGGCACGCCCTCCAGAGTCCCTCGCGGCTCGTCGGCCACCGACAGGGTGACCGACCAGCAGCGCTCACCCACCGCGTCGAGATCCACGGCGATGCGGCTCGTCCCTGCATCGAGACGCCCGCCGGACACCGTCCGCATGACGCCGCGACCGTCGTTGTGCACGAAGACCAGCTCGTCGTCGAGGACATAGACGCCGTAGCCCGCGCCCTGGTCGCCGTGCGCGACGAGGTACCCCCGATCACCGGGTGCGAAGTCGAGCGCAACCTCGATCCGACAGCTGCGGAACCAGAGGAGCTGCACGGAGCGCCACCGCTCCAGGGTTGGTGTGCCGGCGACGATCGTGACGGGCCGGGAGTACACGCTGCTGCGTTCGGGACGGAGGAGGTACTTGAGCCCGGCGCCCTCGTCGAGCGGATAGACGCGGTGCTCCCATGCCGCCTCCTCCCAGGCGTCCGCGAGCTCCTTGCGCAGCTCGGGATGCTCGGCCGAGAGGTCGTGGAGCTCGTTCGGGTCCTCGGCGACGTGGTACAGCTCCCACTCGTCGTCGGAGAACGGCGTCAGCGGCTGGTGCAGCGTGACGACCTCCCACCCGTCGCGGTAGTAGCCGCGATGTCCGATCTGCTCGGTGTACTGCTCGGGGTGCGTGCTCGGACTCTCGACCGAGTCCAGCGTCGAGACGAAGCTCGCCCCCGCGGGCGTCGCGAGCGCGACCCCGCTCCGCTCGGACGGCATCGTCATCCCGCAAAGGTCGAGCAGTGTCGGGAGCACGTCGGTGACGTGCTGGTACTGGCGACGGAACGACCCGTCGCCGATCCCCCGGCCCGGCCATGACACGATGCACGGCGCGGAGTGGCCGCCCGCATGGGTGTTGATCTTGTACAGCCGGAAGGGCGTGTTGCCCGCCATCGCCCACCCACGCGGGTAGTGGGGGGTGGTCGTCGGTCCGCCGATATGGTCGAGCCGCGCGACGTCGGCGTCGAAGTCGTCGCCCTGGAGCAGGTGCACGTAGTACGCGCTGGTGCCGATCGCCTCACCTTCGCGCGAGGCACCGTTGTCGCTCGTGAAGAGGATGATCGTGTTGTCGAGCTGGCCGAGCTCGTCGAGCGCGTCGACGATCCGGCCGAGGCTCTGGTCAAGGTTGTCGACCATCGCCGCGTACACCGCCATGTACCGCGCGAACAGCTCCTGCTCGGCACCGCTCAGGGCGTCCCACGCCTGCACCTCGTTGCCCGGCTCGGAGTTCCTGGGCGGCAGGGGGAGGCCCTCGGGGATGACGCCGAGCTCCTGTTGGCGCTTCCAGCGTGCCTCCCGCACGCGGTCCCAGCCCTCCCGGTACCGGTCGCGATACTTCGCCAGGTCCACATCCTTGGCGTGGAGCGGCGCGTGCACCGAGCCGTGCGCGAAGTAGCAGAAGACGGGCTGCTCCGGGTTCGACGCCTTGCGCTCGCGCAGCAACGAGATCGCGCGGTCGGTCAGGTCGTCGGTGAGGAAGTAGTCGTCGGGGTACGCGTCGACGTCCACGACCTGGTTGTCCTGGACGAGCCGGTGCGGGTGGTGCTGGTTCGTGAAGGCGTCGAGGAAGCCGTAGAAGCTCTCGAAGCCCCGCTGGCACGGCCACGAGTGCTTCGGCCCGGCCGCCGAGCAGTCGGAGTCCTTCGTGAGGTGCCACTTCCCGAGCATCATCGTGGCGTACCCGTGGTCGCGGAAGATCTCGGCCGCGGTCGCCACGTCGGCGGCCAGCTCCATCGCGTACCCGGGAAACCCTGCGTCGGAGTGGGCGACCGTGCCCACGCCCGCGCGATGAGGGTTGACGCCGGTGAGCAGGGCGGCGCGCGTCGGCGAGCACATCGGCGCGACATGGAAGTTCGTGTAGCGCGTCCCCCGCTCGGCCAGGGCATCGAGGTTGGGCGTGTCGATCTCGGAGCCGTAGCACCCGAGATCGGAGTACCCGAGGTCGTCGGCGAGGATGACGACCACGTTGGGTGCACCCTGCGGCGGGGTCGGGCGTTCGGGCCACCACCCCTGGGAACCGGCGAAGGTCCGCCCCACCTCGCCCTCGAACCCCGGATACGACCTGCGCTCGCTCATGCGGCTGACCCTAGCGACGGTCTTCGCCGCTCCCACGCAGGCCACGACGATCCTGGAGGAACGGGAACCGGGCGCGCACCGCGGCGACGCGCGCGGGGTCGACCTCGGCGACGAGCACGTGCTCCTCGCCCGCCGGGGCTTCGACCGCCTCCCCCAGCGGATCGACGATCGCGCTGTCGCCGACGTAGTCGAGGTCACCGCCCCGACCGACGCGGTTGACGCCGATCACGTAGGCCTGGTTCTCGATCGCGCGGGCCCGCAGCAGGGCACGCCAGTGCTCCCGTCGCTTCTCCGGCCAGTTCGCGACCACCACGTAGCAGTCCGTGCTCGGGGCCAGCGGCCAGAACTCGTCGGCGAACCGCAGGTCGTAGCAGACGAACAGGCTCACGCGGAGGCCGTCGACGTCGATCGTCACGCGTTGCGCACCCGCGGCGAAGTGCTCCTGCTCGCGGGCATAGGTGAAGGGGTGGAGCTTGGCGTACCGATGCAGCGCCCCGGCGGGCGAGGCGACGACGAGCTGGTTGTAGGGGAGCGCCTGGCCCTCGGGGCGCTCCGGGAGCGACCCGCAGACCCACATGCCGTGGGTCGTCGCCTGGTCGACGAGGAAGCGGGTCGACGGCCCTCCGACGGGCTCGGCGATCTGGTCGGTGTCGGACGAGAACCCCGTCGAGTACATCTCGGTGAGCACCGCGAACGTGACCCCCTGCCCGGCGGCCGCCCCGAGCAGCCCCGACAGGTGCGCGAAGTTCGCCTCCGGGTCCTCCCAGACGATGTCGTGCTGGATCGCCGCGACCTTCATCCGGCGCCCCTCATCTGGCCAGGGCTCCGAGCCGCGCGATCGCCTCGTCGAGCACGGCGTCGCGCTTGCAGAACGTGAACCGCACGAGCGGACGGCCCACGTCGACGTCGTCGTGGAAGACGACGTTCGGGACCGCGACGACACCGCAGCGGTCCGGGAGGCCGCGGCAGAAGGCCAACCCGTCGGACTCACCGATCGACCGGATGTCGGTCGTCAGGAAGTAGGTGCCCGCGCTCGCGAATACCTCGAGGCCCGCGTGCGCGAGCCCGGCCGCGAGGCGATCCCGCTTGGCGCGCAGATCGACGACGAGCTCCTCGTAGTAGGAGTCGCCCAGCGCGAGGCCCTTGGCGATCGCGTGCTGGAACGGGGTGCCGCTCGCGTACGTGAGGTACTGCTTGGCCGTCCGGACCGCGTCGAGCAGCGGCGCGGGGCCGCACACCCACCCCACCTTCCACCCCGTGAACGAGAACGTCTTGCCGCCCGAGGAGATCGTGAGCGTGCGCTCGCGCATCCCGGGGAACGTCGAGATCGGGATGTGCTCGCCGTCGAACACCAGGTGCTCGTAGACCTCATCGGTCACGACGATGAGATCGCGCTCGATGCAGAACGCTGCGATCTCCTCGAGCTCGGCGCGCGAGAAGACCTTGCCCGTGGGGTTGTGGGGTGAGTTGAGCATCAGCACCCGCGTGCGAGTGGTCGCAACCGCTCGCAGGTCGTCGATGGTGAAGTCGTAGGTAGGCGGCCGGAGCGTGACGACGCGTCGTTCGGCACCGGCCATGGCGATGCATGCCGCGTACGAGTCGTAGTACGGCTCGAACGTGAGCACCTCCTCGCCGGGGTCGCACAGACCGAGCAACGCCGCGGCGATCCCCTCCGTCGCACCCGTCGTGACCAGCACCTCCGACTCCGGATCGACGTCGAGGCCGTAGAAGCGTCGTTGGTGCGCGGCGACGGCGCGGCGCAGCTCCGGGATGCCGGCACCGGGGGGGTACTGGTTGTGCCCGGCACGGATCGCGTCGATCGCGGCCTCCCGCACCTCCTCGGGCCCGTCGACGTCGGGGAACCCCTGGCCGAGGTTGACCGCGCCGGTGCGCGCGGCCAGCGCCGTCATCTCGGCGAAGATCGTCGTGCCGAAGCCGTCGAGCCGTGCCGCAGGCGCCATCGTCGCGATGCTACGGCCCGCCGTCCCGGCCTCGACCGGTACGCTCGCGGCCGCCGAGGAGACGTGATGGATCAGGCTTCCAGCAGCCGTGCGAGTGGGCCGTACCCGAACCGCGCCGACACGATGGCCGCCTTCGGCGACCACGTCTCGCGGGGCAAAGTCGACGCGTTCGAGGCGCTCGGGATCGACATCGTGCTCGGACGGCGCGAGGGCCCGTTCTTCTGGGACGCGTTCGACGGGCGCCGCTTCTACAACTGCCACTGCAACGGCGGCGTCTTCAACCTGGGGCACCGAAACCCCCTGATCGTCGACGCCTTGCGTTCGGCGATCGACGACGACGAGATCGATGTGGGGAACCACCACCTCATCTCCGGGTACAAGGCGCGGCTGGGCGCGCGGCTGGCCGCGACCACCGGCGGGCGCTGCCCCGGCGTCGTCCTCACCCCGTCGGGCTCCGAAGCCGTCGAGGTCGCGCTCAAGACTGCGATCGCCGTGACGGGGAGGAAGGAGGTCGTGTCGGTGCACGGCGCGTACCACGGGCACACCGCCTTCGCCGCGATGGCCGCCGACGCCAAGTACCACGAGCCGTTCGGGCTCGACCTCCCAAACTTCCACCACGTCGAGTTCGACGACCTCGGCGCCATGGACATGGCCATCGGTGACGGCACCGCGGCGGTCATCCTCGAGACCGTGCC
>JBKJJI010000047.1:0-2654 GCA_046598115.1 Acidimicrobiia bacterium
CTAACAGCGCTCCAAACGTTTTTGGACTACGCGTAACCATCGAAGTGCATTTGAGAAAAAGTAGCAGAAATAAAAATATAATGACCAGTCCTCCGAAGAGTCCATATTCTTCACATATAATCGCATAGATAAAATCGGCGTACGAATAAGGCAGATAATTGCGTTGCGTGCTTAATCCGGGCCCTACACCAAACCAACCTCCATCTGCAATGGCAATCTTGGCCTGCTGGATTTGATAACCGCCATCCGAGTTGCCAAAGAATTCGCCGAAGCGGCTTACCCACGTCTCTACGCGGATCGCCTCCGGAAAAACCATCCCGATCAAAATCAAACCTCCCAGAAAACCTGCGCCCAATACAATCAACAAGAAAATATATTTCAAGTGCACACGTCCGATAAACATAAGTGTCATGCACGTCAGAAATAACAACATCGCGGTGCTCAGATTATTCGGAGCTATCAACCCACATACGAGAATGATAGGCATCATCAGGGGAAGAAATGCGCTCCTAAAATCCTTGATTACATCCTGCTTCATCGAAATCGAGCGGGCGACATACATGATGAGCCCCATTGCTGCGATATCCGAGGTCTGAAAACTCAATCCAATCCCGGGAATGGAAATCCATCTTCTGGCATCGTTGATCTCCGGACCAAAGAACATGGTATAGAGCAATAACGGAATAGAGATCACAAAAATAATTGGCGCGAGTTTTGAGTATACGGTATAATGCGTATTGTAACAGAGATAACAAAGGAACAGACCCACCATCGCGATGACGACATGCTTGATCATGTAGATCTCGGCATGACCACCATTGTACTTGAAAGCAATCGTTCCGGTAGAACTGTATACCGCCAGCACAGAAGCCAGGCATAGCAAAGCCACGATAACCCAGATACCCCGGTCACCTTTTAGATTCTTTGCAATATGAATGGCTCTATACATAAGCTATTTCGTTCACTGCTTTTTTAAACTGATCACCTCTGTCCCGGTAATCTTTGAAAAGATCGAAGCTTGCACAAGCTGGCGATAACAACACGGTATCTCCAGCTGATGCAAGCGAAGCAGCTCGACTCACTGCTTCGTGCATCGTTGTAGTTTCTGATATGTGATTGACCTCTGTCGAAAAAGTTTCATTTAATTTCGAATTATCGATTCCAAGGCAAATCAATCCCTTGACTTTATTTCGCACGAACTCCAAAATAGGCCCGTAATCATTTCCTTTATCCTGTCCTCCAGCTATCCAGATCACTTTCCCCTTCATCGCCCCGAGTGCATAGTAAACGGCATCTACATTGGTGGCTTTGCTGTCGTTGATATATTTCACTCCGTTTTTCTCCGCCACTAATTCCATTCGGTGCGCTTCATTCACAAAAGAGTTTAGTGAAGCCTGCAAACTTTCCGGTGGACATCCTGCCAGCAAGGCCGCGCGTGCAGCAGCCAACACATTCACCTGATTGTGTCTTCCTATCAATCGAGAGGTAGCCATATCCAGGATCAGATTTTCCTTCACCAACACTTTGTCCTCTCCCAGCAAATCCGATTCGCGGATTGACCATGCGCTGGGCTCCATCTGCGTCGACGCTACTTTTGCTATCGTCACCGGATCCATTGCATTGTAGATGAGGGTGTCTTCCTCCGTCATCTTCTGAACGATCTTCATTTTAGCCTCTGCATATTTGTCGAGGCTATAATCATATCGATCCAGGTGATCCGGCGTGATATTGAGCAGGATCGCGATGTCAGCACGGAAGGAAATCACATCTTCGAGCTGGAAACTGCTGAGCTCGCATACGTACCAGTCGGCCTGGTGTTCGGCGAGATAGTCGCAAAATCCTTCTCCCACATTTCCCACCTTGGCAGCAAGCATTCCTGCTGCTTCGAGAAAATGATGACACAAGCCTGTGGTGGTCGTCTTACCATTGCTTCCGGTGATCCCGATGATCTTACCTTTCACATGGCCATACGCCCATTCGATCTCTCCAATGACTTCCTTGTCGGATTGGATCAACACCTGCATGACACTACTGTCATTGGCTATGCCGGGACTCTTGATGATGATATCACATCTTAACAGCTTTTCAATCGTATGTCCCTTTTCTTCAAAAGGGATATTTTTTTGTATTAAATTTTGTTTTCGTTCTTCCTTTATCTCCCGGTCATCACTCACCCATACTTCATAGCCTCTTGATTTCGCCAGCAGGGCGGCACCTATGCCACTGATACCTGCTCCCAGGATTCCAACGCGGTCATACATCTACCTTACTTTTAAGGTGATCAGCGTAACGACGGCGAGCATGACGCCTACAATCCAAAACCGTGTTACAATTTTAGCTTCATGCATCCCAATTTTTTGAAAGTGATGGTGCAATGGAGACATTCTGAATATTCTGCGGCCTGCGCCGTATTTTCTTTTGGTGTATTTGAAGTACCACACCTGCATCATAACGGATAAAATCTCGACCAGGAAAATTCCACACAACACCGGGATCAATAATTCTTTGCGCAACACAATAGCCATGACGGCGATGATAGCTCCCAACGCAAGGCTTCCCGTATCTCCCATGAATACTTTTGCCGGATACGAATTGTACCAAAGAAATCCGATGCACGCTCCGAGAAAACAGGCACTAAACACTACGAGCTCTCC
>JBKJJI010000075.1:0-7116 GCA_046598115.1 Acidimicrobiia bacterium
AGCACGGTCTTCACCACCCAGTAGAGCATCAAGACTCAGACTAGGGCGGTGGTCCGAGGGTTACCGGGGCAGCCCAGCGGGGCAGCCGGTCAGCCGAGCTTGGTGAGCGCCCGCTTGAGGTTCAGCGTCGCCTGACCGATGCGCTGCTCGTTCTCGACGAGCGCGAACCGCACGAACCCCTCGCCTCCCGGACCGAAGCCGACGCCGGGCGATGCCGCGACCCGGGCCTCCTGCACGAGCATCTTCGCGAACTCCAGGCTCCCCAGCTCCTCGTAGGGCTCGGGGATGGGCGCCCACACGAACATCGTGCCCTTGGGTGCCTCGACCTCCCAGCCGGCTCGCGCCAAGCCGTCGATCAGCGCGTCGCGACGACGCTTGTAGACGGCGTTCACCTCGAGCGGGAAGTCGGGCGTCTCGTTCATCGCGACGGTCGCGGCGATCTGGATCGGCTGGAACGTGCCGTAGTCGAGGTAGCTCTTCAGCTTCGCGAGCGCCGCGACCACCTCTTCGTTGCCGAGGAGGAAACCCACCCGCCAGCCGGCCATGGAGTACGACTTCGTGAGCGTGTACAGCTCGACCGCCACGTCCTCGGCGCCGGGCACCTGCAGGATCGAGGGCGGGTCGTAGCCGTCGAACCCGAGGTCGGCGTACGCGAAGTCGTGAACGAGGAAGACGTCGTGCTCGCGGGCGAAGTCGACCATCCGCTTCATGAACGCGAGGTCGACGCATGCCGTGGTCGGGTTGTGCGGGAACGAGAGGACGATCACCTTCGGCCGTGGCCACGAGTCCTCCCACGCCTCCAGGAGGTTGTCGAAGAAGTCGTGCTCAGGGCCGAGGCGCACGTGGCGGATCTCGGCGCCGGCGAACAGCGGGCCCCAGATGTGGATCGGGTACGACGGGCTCGGCACGAGCGCAGCGTCACCCGGCCCGAGCAGCACCCACATCAGGTGCGAGAAGCCCTCTTTGGCACCGATGGTCGTGCAGGCCTGGGTCTCGGGGTCGAGCTCGACCCCGAACCGCCGCTTGTAGAGCTCGGTGATCGCCAGGCGCAGCTTCGGGATGCCGCGGCTCGACGAGTAGCGGTGGTTGCGCGGGTTGCGCACGGCCTCGCAGAGCTTGTCGATGGCGAGGTCCGACGGTGGCAGGTCGGGGTTACCGAACCCGAGGTCGATCACGTCGACGCCCGAACGGCGCGCGTCGAGCTTCAGGCCATCGATCGTGGCGAGCACGTAGGGCGGGAGGGCGTTGATCCGTCGGAACTCCATCGCCGGTCACGGTACCAGCGGCCCTCGCGCGAACCCGGCCCCATTGACGATCGGGACCCACAACCGGGCTGCTCGGTACGCTCGGACACCTCATGACCGACGTCGACGCCGTCCTGCTCGATCTCGGAGGCGTCTTCTACCTCCCCGACCACGCGCGCATCGGTGGCGCGCTCGCACGACTCGGGGTCGCCATCGACCCCGAGGACATCGACCGCGCGCACTACGAAGGCGTTGCGGCACTGCGCGCATCGGGTCCCGACGGGACACCCCTCGATCATCACGGCGACGGCACATCGGTGTGGTACGCCTACAATCGCGCCTACGCGAGCGTGTGCGGCGTCCCCGACGACGCGCTCGACGAAGCCACCACCGTCCTGCTCGCCGAGTTCGGGCTCGGCGACGTCTGGACCCGTGTGATCCCCGGCTCCCGCGAGGCGCTCGTCGACCTCGCCGCGCTCGGGCTCGCGCTCGCCGTCGTGTCGAACGCCGACGGGACCGTAGAGGCCCAGCTCCGCACCGACGGAATCTGCCAGGTCGGCCCGGGAGCCGGAGTCGAAGTCGGCATCGTCCTCGACTCCGGCGCGGTCGGGATCGCCAAGCCCGACCCTGGGAACGGGCGCGCTCCCTCGGTGATCTCAGCACCCGCCTCGGTGCGACACCGGCTCAAGCCGACGTCCCGGACCGCCGACTTCCTACGTGAGATCCTGACGACCCGACCGACCGACCGGAGCATCCCGTGCGCGCACGACTGTTGATCGGACTTGTCGCGGTGCTCGCGCTCGGGACGGGGTGCGCACCGAGACCGTCGACCGGCGGGGGCGATCCCTGCGTCGTCGGCGAGTACTCCCTCACGGCACAACATCTGCTGCGCCCCCTCTCCACCCCCCTCGGAACGGTGACCATCAGCGGCGGGATAGGCGGTCGACACCTCAGCATCCGCGCCGACGGGTCGGCGTCGGTGAGCGCCGCGGGGACGGACCCGCTCATCGTCGGCGCGGCGAACGTCGCGGGGACGGTGCTCGCCACCGCGTCGGCGTCGGGGACATGGACGACGTCGCCGGGGAACGCCGTCGACCTCACCCTCGCGGGGCTCACGGGAACGGTGACGTTCGACGGCACGATTGACGGCACCGTGCGCCATGTCGTCGTCGACCTCGTCGTCAGCGGCCTCGCAGGGGCAGTCGCGCCCAGCGGACGGGCGACGTACTCGTGTGGCGATTCGCTCGTGCTGCACACTGCGACGGCCAACTGGACCTGGACGCGGGTCTGACGTAGCTGGTCCCCCGCTCGCGGGACGCCCCCGGCGTCGAACCCGCGTCAGGTGACCGATGCCAGGAACGGAAGGACCGCTCGGCCGAGCAGCCGCGCGTTCTCGGGATCGCTCGCGTCCACCGGGGCGACGATCGCCCAGTCGGCCCCCGCGTCGCGGTACTCGGCCAACCGGGCCGCGAGCGTGGCCGGCCCACCGGCCAGTGCGAACGAGGGCGCCGCGAGCCGACGAGCCTTGGCCGCGGCCGCGTCGTCGTCGACGTCGAGCACCACCAACCCGCCCCACGAGCACTCGAACGACGTGCGTCGCGCCGCGGCCCGGACAACCGGCACGCGCGCAGCGAACGTGTCGAGGTCCTCGCCCCAGCCGTTCCAGCCGTCGGCCGACTCGGAGGCCAGGTCGCGTACCGCTTCCAGACCTCCACCGACCCAGACCGTGGCGCCACGATCGCGCACGGCGTCGACGGTTTCGCCCAGGCGGGCGATCCGATCGTCGACACTCCCGAAGCCGAGGCCGAAGGTCTCGTTCTCCTCCTTGCTCTCGCTGTCGCCGGCACCGATCCCCGCGATCACCCGGCCGGGCGCGAGCCGAGCGACCGTGCCGACTGCGGCGGCAAGCGTCGCAGGTGGTCGCAGCGATGCCCGCAGCACGAGGGTTCCCACCGAGATGCGCTCTGTGATCGTCGCGACCGCCCCGAGCAGCGCGATGCCTTCCAGGGCCGGTCGTCGATCGCCGGCCGCGTTCCGGCGGAACAGGTGGTCGTACACGAACACCCCGTCGAGCCCGGCATCCTCCGCGGTACGCGCCACGGTGAGCGGGACCTCCGGATCGTCGACGAACGACGGGAGGGTGATCCCGATCTTCATCGCGTCGCCGTCATCGAGTCGTCGTCATCGGGCGAGCGCGGCGGCGCCGACGAGGCCCGCGCCGTCGCCGAGCGTCGCGGCCACGATCGGGACCTGGGGACGCTGCTCGAAGCCTTCGAGGTGCACCGCGAAGACGCGCCGCACCGGGTCGAGAAGCACGTCGCCCAGGGCGACGAGGCCGCCGGACACCACGACGATGTCGGGATCGAACACGTTCGCCAGGCCCGCGAACCCGAGCGCGACATGGTGCGCGTACGCCTCGAGCAGCGCGACCCCGTCGGCCTCGCCCGCGGTTGCGCTCGCCGCCGCGTGCTCGGCGCGAACTGCGTCGACATCACCGCCGGCACGTGCCAGGACGTTGGGCGCCGCCCCCCGCGCAGCAGCATCATGGGCTACGCGCCCGAGGCCCGTCCCGGACGCGAACGCCTCCCAGTGCCCGACCTGTCCGCACGCGCACTTCGGGCCGTTCGGGTCGAGCTGCCAGTGGCCGACCTCGCCCGCGAACCCGTGCGCACCGCGGAGCAGGCGCCCGTCGCTGATGATGCCCCCGCCGACGCCCGTTCCCAACGTGAACACGAGCGCGTGGTCGTGTCCCTTCGCTGCGCCGTGCTGCACCTCGCCCCATGCCGCGGCGTTGGCGTCGTTGTCGATCACCGCAGGGATGTCGAGGCGGTCCGTCAGCAGCCGGCGCAACGGGAGATCGAGGAACTGCGGGAGGTTCGGTGCGTAGTGGAGCACCCCGTCACGATCGACCAGTCCTGCGATTCCCACGCCGATCGCCGTGATATCGACGTCGGTCGCCTGACGCAGGTCGTCGAGGTGACGAGCGACGTCCTCGACGAGCGCGTCGGGCGAGTCGGGTGACGGCGCCCGTCGCTCGTCGAGGATCGTGCCGTCGCGGTCGACGATGCCGATGCGCAGGTTGGTCCCACCGACGTCGACGCCGGCGGTGCACGGCGAACGGGACGTCACTCGGCGATGTCGAGGTGGCGCACCGACGCGGGATCGCCATCCGCCGCGGTGCCGTCCGCCGCCGTGTCATCCGGGCGGTCCTCGTCAGCCGCGGGGCTGCCCGCAGCCGCGGCGGACTCGGCGTGGACCCGCTGCTGCTCCTGGACCGCACGATCCGCGGCATCCACGATCACCTGCACCGCGAGCAGCAGCTCCTGGGCCGCCTTCACGACGTGCTCGGCGACCTCGGGTCCGGCTTCGAGCAATGCCCCCACCAGCGACTCGACCGCGGTGGGAGGTGGGAGGCCGGGACCGGCGGCGGCACCATCGTCGGACGCGTCGGCGATCGGCTCGTCGACGACCGGATCGTCGCCCGAACCGTCTGGCGAAACGTCTGGCGAAACGTCTGGGTCGGGCACGCGCTCGGCTTCGGTCATCGTTCGGTCTCCTTCTTCAGCTCTTTCAGCGCGGTACCCATGATCATCCCGGCCGCGCGCCGCTTGAGGAGCCCGGGGAGCGGGATCGCGATGTCGACTGCGAGGTCGTAGGTCACGCGGGTCGCGTCGCCCTCTGCCTCGAACCCGTAGCGCCCGTCGAGTCGACGGAGGACATCGCCTTCCACGAGCTTCCACGAGAACGCGGCCGGAGCCTCCGCGTAGTCGTACTCGAGCACGTAGTGGATGCTCCTCCCGAGCCCGGCGACGCGGTACTCGACGCGCGTACCCCGACCGGCGTCGTCGCGCTCGAGGATGGCGACGTGCTTCACGTCGCGGGCCCACGAGGGGTACCGCTCGTAGTCGGTCGCCACCTCCCAGCAACGCTCGGGTGGGGCGGCGACGCTGATCCGCTCGTGGGCCTCGTCTGCCATGGGGCCCATCGAACCAACTCGCCCCTCCGGACGCAAACCGCTCCCCGGCCGCTGCTCCCCGCAGGACGGACCGACGCCCGGCGCGGGTGCTCGGCGCGGGTGCTCGGCGCGGGCGCTCAGCCCCGGCCCCGGCCGAGGTCGCGGCGCTCCGGGAAGGTGCCGTGGCGCGCTGCCCAGGAGCCGACGAAGCCCAGTGGGAGCATGGGGACGAGCACCCCGAAGGGGTTCGCGAATGCCGTCGCAGCGGCGATCACGACGCTCACCGCCAGCGCTCCGAACAGGTGCCACCGAAGCTCGCGGGGCGCGTCGCCCATCGTCCCGAAGAGGTTCGCGACGACGATGTCGTCACCCTGGGCGCTGCGGGCCACCGCCATCATGAAGACCCACGACCACACGAGCAGCGAAGTGAAGAACAGCGCGAGGGACACACCGATCGCGACCCCTTCGAGGCTGTCGATCCCCGCGGCTGCCGGGACCACCGCGGCCGCGAACACGCCGTTCCCGACCCACGACGCGACCACGATCCAGCGCCCGGTCATGACATCGAGGCTACGTCAGCCGAGGACGGAGAGGTCCCCCGCAGCGAGCGGCGCGAGTCGCGCCGCGAGCACGTCGTAGGAGAGCTCGCCTTCCGCGCGGGCGCGCGCCGCGCGACCCATCCTCTCCCGGGTGGCGTCGTCGGCGAGCAAGGCGCTGATCGCGTCTGCGACCGCCGCGACGTCGGTCGGGTCGACGACCAGCCCGGTCTCGCCGTCGACGACCGCCTCGTGGGCACCACCACTGCGCCCCGCGACCGACGGCACCCCACACGCCGCCGCCTCGAGGAACACGATCCCGAACCCCTCGGCCTCGAGCCCGCCCCATCGCTCGCGACACACCATGGAGAAGACGTCGGCCGACCCGTACAGCGCGGGGAGGTCTGCATCGGCGACCCTCCCCAGGAGGTGGACGCGCGCACCCAGGCGAGCCCCACCGCGGCTCCGCACGCGTCGCGCGAGCCGCGCCGCATCGCGGCCGGTGCCCGCGATCGCGAGCTGCACGTCGTCGAGCCGAGCGACCGCGTCGATCAGGACGTCGAACCCCTTGCGAGGGACGAGCCTGCTCACGCCCACGACCAGCGGACGGTCGGGGTCGAGGCCGAAGCGCACCCGGGCCTCGGCCCGAGCGCCGACGTCGAGCGGGACGAAGCGGGTGGGATCGACGCCCGGCGGCACCGCGACCGTCGGGATCTGCCGCCCCGCGACCCGCGTGACCATGTCGGCGACGTACTGGCCGGCGACGACCACTCCCGCCGCGCCCCGCAACACCCGGCGGGCGAGCGCGGCGGAACCCGGGATCCGTCCGTAGACCGTGATCTCGGCCCCGTGAGCGACCACCACGTACGGGGCGGCACGCAGGCGCGGCCCGACGTTGCCCAGTGGCAGCATCGGATCGAGGAACACGACGTCGGCACCCACCTCGACGGCGAGCGAGTCGATGCGGTTCGCCATCGATGGCGTCGGCAGCAGGAACCCCTGGCGCGTGCGTTCGATCCGGAAGCCCTGGGTCGCGTCCCACGCCGCGGCCTCGGCGTGCGGGGTCGTGAGCACGGTCGTCACGTCGGCAGGGAGCCTTCGCCACAGCTCGTGGAGGTAGGTCTGGATGCCACCGATCTTCGGGGGGAAATCGTTCGTCGCGAGGAGAGAGGTCACAGCCCCGGGTGCTCCACGACGAGGGCGCCGACGTCGTCGGTCCAGACCGCCCGGCCGCGTCGTACCACCCGCAGCAGGATCGCCAGGCAGCCCGCGGCGGCGAACACCGCGCCGGCGCCGAACGCGCCCCGGTAGCCGGCTCCGGCCGCAACGACGCCGACGAAGAGTGAGCCAACCCCTTGGGAGAGGTCGAAGAAGCTGCTGA
>JBKJJI010000303.1:0-4944 GCA_046598115.1 Acidimicrobiia bacterium
GGTGGTTCCCGGGAAACGTGCGAGCGGCGACCTGGTGCTCGGGGACCCCCTCCGCGACGACCTCCTCGGCGGTCTTGCCGAACGCGAGCGCCTGGGGCTGCGCGAAGAAGTTCGCCATCAGCAGGTCGTGGTGCACACCGAGCGGGTACCGGGTGCGGCAGAAGCCGATGAAGTCGGCGGGGACGATGCGCGTGCCCTGGTGGAGGAGCTGGTAGTAGGCGTGCTGACCGTTCGTCCCGGGCTGGCCCCAGACGATCGGGCCCGTCGGCATCGTCACCGGCCGACCCTGCCGATCGACGGACTTGCCGTCGCTCTCCATGTCGAGCTGCTGGAGGTACGCGGGGAAGCGCGAGAGGAATTCGTTGTAGGGGAGGATCGCGACCGTCTCCGCGCCGAAGAAGTCGGCGTACCAGATGCCGATCAGCCCGAGGAGCATCGGCACGTTCGACTCGATCGGTGCGCTGCGGAAGTGCTCGTCGATGACACGGAACCCCGCGAGCATCTCTCGGAACGCTTCGGGGCCGATCGCCACCATCAGCGCGAGACCGATCGCGGAGCCCAGGGAGTAGCGGCCGCCGACCCAGTCCCAGAGCTCGAACATGTTGGCGGTATCGATCCCGAAATTCTCCACCGCGTCGGTGTTCGTCGAGACCGCGACGAAGTGCTTCGACACTGCCGCCTCGTCGTCGAGTGACGCGAGCAGCCACTTCCGCGCGGTGTGCGCGTTGGTCATGGTCTCGAGCGTCGTAAAGGTCTTCGACGCGACGATGAAGAGGGTCTCGTCGGCCTCGAGGTCGTGGGTGGCTTCCCGGAAGTCGTTCGCGTCGACGTTCGACACGAACCGGTAGCGCATCGTCCGATCGGTGAAGTCGGCCAGCGCCGTCGTGGCCATCCTCGGACCGAGGTCGCTGCCACCGATACCGATGTTGACGATGGTGCGGATCCGCTTCCCCGTGTGCCCGGTCCACGCTCCCGAGCGCACCCGGTCGGCGAACCGCGCCATCTCGTCGAGGACACGGTGCACCTCGGGGACGACATCGACGCCGTCGACGACGATCGACTCGCTCGCGGGCGCACGCAGCGCCACGTGGAGCACGGCGCGATCCTCGGTCACGTTGATCTTCTCACCCGCGAACATCGCATCACGGAGCTCCTCGACCCCCGCGCGACGAGCCACGGCCGCGAGCAGATCGATGGTCTCGGCCGTGACCCGGTGCTTCGAGTAGTCGAGCGCGAGGTCGCCCACCTCGACGGTCATCCGCTCGGCCCGGTCGGGGTCCGCCGCGAACAGGTCTCGGAGGTGGAGGTCCCGGACGGCGGCGAGGTGCTCGGACAGCGCCTGCCACTCGGGCGTCGCGGTGATCGGCACGCGGGGATCATCCGACACGGAAGTCCCTTTCCACGGTTGCGGACGGCTGGGCGCTCAGAGCAGGAACGTCGCGTCCCTCGCCCAGTGCAGGAAGGTCCCCGGTGCGAGCCCGACGACGAGGACGACCGCCGCGGTGAGCAGCAGCACGGTGGCGCTCCAACCGTCGACCCGTCGTCCCGGGAGGACCGCGGTGTCGTCGTCGGGCTCCGAGAGCAGCGACATCGCGATCCGGAGGTAGAAGAACGCCGAGACCACCCCGGCGAGCACGCCCACCACCAGGAGCCCGTACTGGTCGGCCTGGGCGGCGGCCGAGAAGATCTCGAGCTTCGCCACGAACCCGCCGGTGAGCGGGATGCCCGCCTGGGCGAGCACGAACAGGATGAGGAGCCCTCCCACGATCGGTCGGCGCAGCGCGAGGCCGCGGTAGTCGTCGAGCGAGTGGTGGTCGTCGCCGGTGCGCGTCGCCACCGTGAGCACCGCGAACGCCCCGATCGCCATGAAGGCGTAGACGAACAGATAGAGGAGTGCGGCTTCCCGGCCTCGCGACGTCTGGGTCTGGAACCCGATGAGGATGTACCCCGCGTGCGCGATCGACGAGTAGGCGAGGATCCGCTTCACATCGGTCTGGACGACCGCCGCGACGCTCCCGACCACGAGCGACAGCACGGCGAGGACCCAGACCACCGGGCGCCAGTCGGTCGAGTACAGCGGGAACGCGACGCCGAAGACCCGCAGCAGCGCCGCGAACGCGGCCGCCTTGGTCGCGGCGGCCATGAACGCGGTGACGGGTGTCGGCGAGCCCTGGTACACGTCGGGGGTCCACATGTGGAACGGGGCGGCCGCGACCTTGAAGCCGAGACCGACCAGCAGCAGGGCGAACCCGGCGACGAGCGTGCCCTGGTCGAAGAGCGTGTTCTGTGCGAGGAACTGGCCGATGCCGGTGAGCGACGTCGTCCCCGTGGCGCCGTAGACGAGGGCGACCCCGTAGAGGAACACCGCCGACGAGAACGCGCCGAGCACGAAGTACTTGAGACCGGCCTCCTGCGACGACAGGCGACGGCGATCGAACGCGGCGAGCACGTAGAGCGGGATGGAGAGCACCTCCAACGCCACGAACACGACGATGAGGTCGTTCGCGGTCGTCATCGCGAGCATCCCCGTGGCCGCGAGGAGGATCAAGGCGAGGTACTCCGGCCCCTCGAGACCCTCGCGGCGCAGGTACGCGACCGAGAGCAGGAGCGCGAGCGCAGTCGCGGCGAGGACCACCACGCCCAGGAACACCGCGAAGAGGTCGACCCGCAGCATGCCGGCGACCGTCGTGATCGCGCCGTCGTCGCGCACGACGTTCCAGAGACGGAGCTCGAGCACCCCGGCAGCGAGGACACCGCCGAAGGCGAGCACGAGGCAGAGCGGCATCGTGAGCGGCCGGCCGCGCAGCAGGGAACGGACGAGCACGATCGCGACGCCTGCCGTCGCGAGCGCGATCTCGGGTCCGAGGGCGAGCACATCGACCGAGGGCGTCTCGATCCCGGTCGCAGCGAGGAACGTGGGCAGCGCCATCAGCGAGCGTCCTTCCGGGCCTGCTCCGCGACCTGCTCGAAGGTGAGGCCCTCCACCGCGGTGCGGTCGGCGCCCGACGGGCGCTCCTCACGGAAGTCGGTCTTGGCCTCGAGGAAGGCGACGCGCTGCTGCACCGTCGGCTCGATGCGATCGAGCACGGGCGAGGGGTGCAGGCCCAGGAACAGGCTCAGGACGAGCAGCGGGACCACGACCGCGATCTCACGGATCCCGAGGTCGGACATGGTCGCGTTGTCGCCCGTGGGCTTGCCGGTGAAGACCCGTTGGAACGGCCACAAGAGGTAGACGGCGGCAAGGATCACGCCCACCGCGGCGATCACCGCGAACGGACGCGCCGAGATGAACGCGCCCGCCAACGCCAGGAACTCGCCCACGAACCCGGAGAACCCGGGGAGCCCGATGCCGGCGAACATCGCCACGACGAACAGCCCCGTGAAGATCGGTGCGGGTGTCCAGAGGCCGCCGAAATCGCCGATCATGCGGGTGTGGCGCCGCTCGTAGAGCATGCCGATGAGGAGGAAGAGCGCGCCGGTGGTGAGCGGGTGGCTGACCATCGTGAAGACCGCGCCGTCGATGCCGATGACCGTGAGCGACGCGATGCCCAGCACCACGAAGCCCATGTGCGCGACCGACGAGTAGGCGATGACCCGTTTCAAGTCCTTCTGCATCGCCGCGACGATCGCCCCGTACAGGATGCCGATGACCGCGAGCACGAGCAGCACCGGTGCGAGGTCGATCGTCGCCCGCGGGAACAGCTCGAAGCAGAAGCGCAGGATCCCGTACGCGCCCATCTTGATGATCACGCCCGCCAGCACCACTGAACCCAGGGTCGGCGCCTCGGTGTGCACGTCGGGGAGCCAGGTGTGGAACGGGAAGAGGGGTGCCTTGATCGCGAACGCCGAGATGAACCCGACGAACAGGATCGTCTCGGTGGTGATCGAGAGGTTGCCGAAACCCCACGCCGCGAGGATGCGGTAGTCGAACGTCAGGATGCCCGTGTCGGCCTGGTGCAGGAAGCCGAGCACGAGGGTGCTCGCCAGCAGGAGCGCCGAGCCCGCCGCGGTGTAGAGGAAGAACTTCGTCGCGGCGTACTGGCGTCGCTCGTGCCCCCACCCCTGGATGAGGAAGTACATGGGGACGAGCATGAACTCCCAGAACACGAAGAACGCGACCAGGTCGAGGGCGAGGAAGATCCCCATGATCGCCATCTCGAGCACGAGGAACCACGCCGTGTAGGCCTTCACCCGGTGGTCGGGATACTTCGCCGACGCGAGCAAGCCGATCGGCATCAGCAGGGCCGTGATCACGACCATGAAGATGCTGATGCCGTCGACACCGACGACGTAGCGGACGCCGACGCCGGGGATCCACGAGTAGTTCTCGGTGAACTGGAAGTCGGGGTTCCCCGTCTTGAAGGTCCAGAGCAGCCACAGCGAGAGCGCGAGCGTCGCGATCGTGAAGATGTAGCCGACGATCTTCACGACCTCGCGCCGCTCGGCCGGCACGATCGCAACGACCATCGCCCCGAGGAGCGGGGTCGCGATGATCGCAGTGAGGACGGGGAAGTCGGACACGCTCACCGTCCCGTGTATGCGAGGAGGAAGAGGAGGATGGCGATGACACCGAGCGAGATGCCGACGAGGTAGCGGCGCACGTGACCGTCCTGGAGCGCACGCAGCCCCTCGGCGGCACGGCCGACGACTGCGGCGACGCCGTTCACCGCGCTGTCGACGATTCCGGTGTCGACCTTCTCGTCGAGGAACTCGGCAGTCGCCCGACCGGGACCGCCGACGAGGGCCGAGATGCCTTCGTCGTAGCGGTATCCGCGTCCCGCGAGCGCTCCGACGCGCCCGAGCCGGTCGCCGAGCGGGTCGCGGTCGGGAGAGGACAGGCCCCGCCGGTAGAGGAGGAGGGCGATGGTGATGCCGAGCGCGGCGAAGAAGAAGGCGACGCCCGTGAGCGCGAGCGCCTCGGTGAACGACTCGGGATGGGGCTGG
>JBKJJI010000396.1:0-3733 GCA_046598115.1 Acidimicrobiia bacterium
TCGCGACCGTGGCGGAGCAGGCCGGCGATGAACGCCTGCCCTACCTTCGACAGGCCGTGCTCGGTGCTGGCGTCGTAGAAGGCGTTCACGTCGCCTTCGAAGAGGGAGAGGTGCGTGTGCATGCCCGATCCGAAGTCGCCGGCGAGGGGCTTCGGCATGAACGTCGCGTAGCAGCCGAGGTCGTGTGCGACCTCCTTCACCACGAGGCGGAACGTCATCACGTTGTCGGCCATCGTGAGCGCGTCGGTGTACCTGAGGTCGATCTCGTGCTGGCTCGGCCCGAGCTCGTGGAAGCTGTACTCGACCGGGATCCCCATCGCCTCGAGCGTGATGATCGTCTGCTTGCGCAGCTCCGACACCATGTCGTGCTGAGTGAGGTCGAAGAAGCCGGCGTGGTCGAGCGGGACGGGTGGCGCCCCCGCGGACTCGAAGTAGAAGAACTCCATCTCGGGCCCGGCGTAGAAGGTGAAGCCCTTCTCGCGGGCGCGTTCCAGGTTGCGCTTGAGCACGTGTCGGGGGTCGCCCTCGAATGGCTCACCCGACAGCCGGGAGACGTCGCAGAAGATCCGGGCGACCGGGGCGTCGCTGCCCCGCCACGGGAGGATCTCGAACGTGTTGGCATCGGGCACCGCGAGCATGTCCGACTCCTGGACCCGGCTGTAGCCCTCGATCGCCGACCCGTCGAAGGTCATCCCCTCTTCCAGGGCGGTCTCGAGCTCGGCCGGCGTGATGGCGAAGCTCTTCAGGAAGCCGAGGACGTCGGTGAACCAGAGCCGCACGAAGCGCACGCCGCGCTCCTCGACGCTCCGGAGGACGTAGTCCGTCTGCGCTTGCATGGCACAAGTCTGTCAGGGTCGGCCTCGCCGGCCCCGGCCCGACACGGCCGGAGCGGGTCCGTTCACACGGCGTTCACACGTGCGCAACGGCTCGGAAACGGCGCATCACCTAGCCTCGGGGCCGTTGGCAACGCACCGGTCTCGGCCGGGGCCTCGCCCCACGACATCGTCCCAGTCACCACATCGTCCCAGTCACCACATCGTCCCCAGTCAAAGGAGTCACCACGTGGAGAGCCGCACGCCCCAGGAGGTCCTGAAGCTCGCGCAGGACAGCGGCACGGAGTTCATCGATCTGCGGTTCTGCGACCTCCCAGGGGTCATGCAGCACTTCTCGGTCCCGTTGCACCAGCTGACCGAGGAGTCGTTCACCGACGGGTTCGGGTTCGACGGGTCGTCGATCCGCGGCTTCCAGGAGATCCAGGAGTCCGACATGCTCCTGATGCCGGACCCGGACACGGTGGTGATCGACCCGTTCCGCGAGCACCCGACGATGAACCTCAACTGCTTCGTCGTCGACCCGATCACGGGCGAGTCGTACACGCGCGACCCGCGCTACGTGGCGAAGAAGGCCGAGGAGTACGTCAAGGGCACCGGCATCGCCGACACGGCGTACTTCGGTCCCGAGGCGGAGTTCTACGTCTTCGACCAGGTGCGCTTCGACCAGAACCAGTACTCCGGGTACTACTTCCTCGACGCGACCGAGGGCGTCTGGAACTCCGGGCGGGAGTTCGAGCTCGACGGTTCGCCGAACCTCGGGTACAAGCCCCGGTACAAGGAGGGGTACTTCCCGACCCCGCCGATGGACCAGGCCCAGGACCTCCGGTCCGAGATGGTCAAGGTGCTCGAGCACGTCGGCATCGAGATCGAGGTGCAGCACCACGAGGTCGGCACCGCCGGCCAGGCCGAGATCGACATGCGCTTCGACACGCTGTTGACGATGGCCGACAAGCTCATGCTCTACAAGTACGTCGTCAAGAACGTCGCGTGGCACCGCGGCAAGTCGGTGACCTTCATGCCCAAGCCCCTGTTCCAGGACAATGGCTCCGGCATGCATGTGCACCAGTCGCTGTGGAAGGGCGGCGAGCCGCTGTTCTTCGACGAGAAGGGCTACGCGGGGCTCAGCGACTTGGCCCGCTGGTACATCGGCGGCCTGCTCGCGCACGCGCCGGCGGTGCTGGCGTTCACGAACCCGACGACGAACTCCTACAAGCGACTCGTGCCCGGCTACGAGGCACCGGTCAACCTGGTCTACAGCCAGCGGAACCGCTCCGCCTCGTGCCGCATCCCGCTGGCCCAGAAGAGCCCGAAGGCCAAGCGGGTCGAGTTCCGGTGCCCCGACGCCTCGTCGAACCCGTACCTGGCCTTCTCGGTGATGCTGATGGCCGGCATGGACGGCGTCCTCAACCGCATCGAGCCGCCGGCCCCGGTCGACAAGGACCTCTACGACCTCCCGCCCGAGGAGCTCGCCCTCGTACCCCAGGTCCCCGCCAGCCTCGACGCCGCCCTCCTCGCTCTCGAGGCCGACGGCGACTTCCTCCGGGCCGGAGGCGTCTTCACCGACGACATCATCGAGACCCACATCGAGTACAAGCGCTCGAAGGAGATCGACGCCCTCCGCCTGCGCCCCCACCCCTACGAGTTCGCCCTCTACTACGACATCTGATCCGCAGGCCGGCGCTCACGCGAACTAGCCCCCAGGAGGCTTCGCTATCCTGTGCGAAAGGAATCGCTTGATTTCCGCCAGGGGGTACGACAGTGGCATGTGAGGCAGCGCTTCGCTTCGATGACCTCGGCCGGTCGTGGAGGCCGCATCCTTTGGGGGTGTCCCGGTTGCGGGTGCGCACAGGGTGTCCGCCGCCGAAGGGCCCAGGGCGTCGCTGGTTGGCGGCCGGAGTGGTGCTCGCGCTGGTCGTCTCGCTGGTGGGGGCGGCGCCGGCAGCGTTGCGGGTGCTGCGGCCGGTCCCGGCCGGCGACGTTGCGGTGGGTCGAGGTGTGGATACCACGTTGGCGTCGACGCCGCTGGCGTTCGTGGAGAACCGGGGTCAGCTCGACGAGCGGGTGTCTTTCTACGTGCAGGGATCCACCACGTCGTTGTACTTCGCTCCTGACGGGGTGACCTTCGCCCTCACTGACGGGACCGGTCCCGATCCGGCCGCCCCGGTGTCGTCCCCGGAGCGGTGGGCGGTGAAGCTGGACTTCCTTGGCGCCAACGCGGTGTCGCCGACCGGCACCACCCGGGCCGAGGGCGTGGTCAGCTACTTCGGGGGCGGCGGCGCCTCGAACACCGCTATCCCCACCTACACCTCGATCGTGTACGAGGACCTGTGGCCCGGCGTCGACATGGTCTACGAAGGCACCGGTTCGAAGCTGAAGTACAGCTTCGTCGTGCACCCCGGCGCCGACCCGGCCCGAATCCGTCTGGCCTACCGGGGGGCCGGCGCGGTGGCCCTGAACGGCGCCGGCCAGATCGACGTCACCACCCCGGTCGGCGGCTTCACCGATGACACGCCGTACTCCGACGAGGACATCGGCGGCCGGAGGGTCGAGGTGCCCAGCGCCTACGTGCTCGAACCCGCCACCGAGGCCGGATCGGCCAGCTTCGGGATCCCGGTCGGGGACTACGACGCCACCAGGGACCTGGTCATCGACCCCACGGTGCTCGTGTACGCCGGTTACATCGGCGGCTCCGGCCAGGACGCCGGCACCGACATCGCCGTCGACGCCGCCGGCAACGCCTACGTCACCGGGTCCACCACCTCGACGGCGGACAGCTTCCCCGTCACCGTCGGCCCCGACCTGAGCACCGGTGAGACCGCCAGTCATCCGGACGCCTTCGTGGCCAAGGTCAGGGCTGACGGCACCGGGCTCGTCTACGCCGGCTACATCGGCGGCGACGG
>JBKJJI010000115.1:0-4278 GCA_046598115.1 Acidimicrobiia bacterium
CCCGGGTGCGGCCGCACGGTCGACCTCGACATCCACCATCTCCGGCCCCGCTCGTGGGGCGGGCGCACCGACCGACACTCGGTGGCGATGCTCTGCCCGCTCCACCACGCGATGGCCGTCCCGCACGGCCCGTGGGTGTTGGAAGGCGATCCTGAAGCGGTCGACGGCCTGGTCTGGCGCCGCATCGACGAGCCAGGCCACGCCGACATCGCCGCCCGGGCCGGCCCCGCTGCGTGAGCAGGGCGGGCCACCGACTATCCTTACATTGGTATAAGAGTAAGGAGCGAGGATGGACGTCGCGGCGAAGATCACGTCGAAGGGCCAGGTCACGATCCCCAAGGCTGTCCGCGAGGCGCTCGACATCGAAGAAGGCGATGACGTCGTGTTCCGGGTCGTGGGCACGCGCGCCCAACTCGCGAAGACACCAGACTTCCTGTCGCTCGCGGGAACGATCAGCGTTCCCGCGGCGAAGCGCAACGCCGCGTGGGACGACGTGATCCGCACAACGCGTGCGGCCCGGGCGAGTAGCCGCCGATGAGCTGCTTCGTCGACACGAACGTCCTGGTCCGCCACCTGACCTGGGACCCGCCCGAAGCGGGCGCGTGTGCCACCGATTTCCTCACTTCCGAGCGGGACGTCCTCCTCTCGGATCTGATCGTCGCGGAGACGGTGTACGTCCTGGCGTCGTACTACGAGGCGCCGAGGACCCAGGTCGCCGAGGCGATCAGGTCGCTGCTCGCGTTCGAGTCGATCGTGTGCGTGGATCTCTCGCTCCTCCTTCGGGCTGTCGAGATCTTCGAGACGGATCGGATCGACTTCGCCGAGGCGTACCTCGTCGCCTGCGCGGAGAGCACCGGTGTCCACCGTGTCGCGTCGTTCGACCGAGCCATCGATCGAGTCGGAACGGTGGAACGCGTCGAGCCGGGACTCGTGTCGTGACGCTCGAACTCGTTCCACTCGACATCACGGTCGCCGACGGCGTCCTCGACGACCTGCGCGAGCGGCTGGCGCGCACCCGCTGGCCGAACCAGGTCGAGGGGATCGGGTGGGAGCAGGGGACCGAGCTCGGGTACCTCCAGGGCCTCTGTGCGTACTGGCGCGACTCCTACGACTGGCGTGCGTGCGAGACGCGCCTCGCCGCGTACGAGCACGTGGCGGCCGACGTCGACGGGCAGCGGCTGCACGCGCTCGTCGCCCGCTCGCCCGAACCCGACGCGCTCCCGCTGCTGCTCGTGCACGGATGGCCGGGCTCGGCGGTCGAGTTCCTCGACGTGCTCGGACCGCTCACCGACCCCCGTGCGCACGGCGGCGACCCGGCCACCGCGTTCCACGTCGTGTGCCCATCGCTCCCCGGGTTCGGGTATTCGGGACCCACGTCGGAGCGGGGTTGGCACCCGCGCCGGATCGCGAAAGCGTGCGGCGAGGTCATGACCGCGCTCGGGTTCGAGAGGTTCGGCGCCCAGGGCGGCGACTGGGGCTCGATCGTCACCGCGAACGTGGCCGATCTGTTCCCCGACCGGGTCGTCGGTCTGCACCTCAACTTCGTCACCGTCTCCTTGCCCAAGGACGGCACACCGCTCTCCGACGAGGACGCCGCCGCCCTCACGAAGATGGCCGAGTTCCGGAGCACCGGCGCCGGCTACCAGGAGATCCAGGGCACCCGGCCGCAGTCGCTCGGCTACGGGCTCGACGACTCGCCGGCCATGCTCGCGGCCTGGATCGTGGAGAAGTTCCGGTCGTGGAGCGACAACGACGGCGACGTCGAGCAGTCCTTCGCCCGTGACCGCCTGCTCGACAACATCACCCTCTACTGGGTCACCGGCACCGGCGCGTCGGCGGGTCGGATCTACTGGGAGATGCGCCAGGTCGGGCGCACCGCGATCCCGAGCCACTTTGTGACCGTGCCCACCGGGATCGCGAACTTCCCGGCCGAGGTGACGCGCATGCCCCGGCCGTGGGTCGAGGGCCGGTACAACGTCGTCCACTGGACCGAACCCGCACGCGGCGGGCACTTCGCGGCGATGGAGGTCCCCGAGGAGTTCGTCGCCGACGTGCGGGTGTTCTTCGCGCCCCTACGCTGAACGAAGAGTGAGGAGGCGATGCACCGGTTCGCCGCCGAGCCGGTTCCTCCGCATCCGAGTCGGGTCGCGGTCGAAGGTTCGGAGTATGCTTCGCCCACTTCCACGGGCAGGTCCGAGAGAGGAAGAGCCATGCGCACGCACCGGATTCGGGCGACCGTCGCGACGGTCGCCATCGCAGCCGTCTCGACCGCGGGGTTGGTCGCGGCGCCGGCCGCGGTCGCGCAGGGCGCAAAGAAGGTCACGCTGACCGCCTTGTGCACGCGGGGATCCGCCGACGGCACCGCCATTGGCTGCACGAGCGAGTTCACCGTCAGCCTGAGCAGCGGCGGCAGCGGGTTCCGCGTCAGCTTCAGCGAGGACGAGGTCGCGGGCACCGGCGACCAGTGGCGCGCGGCCGGATGGAACGCCGCGACGACCGCCACGCTGCTGACCGGCGAGCCGCTCACGGGCAAGAAGGCCGAGTTCGAGATCAGCGGAGAGATCGATGGTCCGAGCGCGGGCGCGCTCATGACGGTCGGGGTGCTGTCGCTCATCCGCGGCGACAAGGTCAAGAAGAACGTGACGATGACCGGCGCGATCAACCCCGACGGCACCATCGGGCCGGTGGGCGGGATCCCACACAAGGTCGCAGGCGCGGTCGAGGCCAAGAAGACCGTCATGCTCATCCCCGATGGGCAGCGCAACTCCGTGGACCCGAACACCGGTGAGCTCGTCGACGTCGTCGACCTGGGCCGCGATGAGGGCGTCGAGGTCCAAGAGGTCGCCGACATCTACGCCGCTTACGAGGCCTTCACCGGTGAGCAGCTCCCGCGTATCACGGGCAATGAAACCGATCTGAGCCGCGACGCCTACGACAAGCTCGAGAGCCTGACCGGAGCGTGGACGGCAGAGCTCAACTCGTCGGCCGGCCAGTTCGGCGCCCTCGACCCGGCGATCCAGTCGAACCCGCTCGTCGCCGGCTTTGCGGCGGCGGCATCGGACGCGGGCGCTCGCGCCGACCAGCTCTCCACCGAGGGCGTCCAGGCAGGCGCCTACGTGAAGGCGGTCGAAGCAGCCGCGCTGGCCAACGCGGCTGTGAAGACGGGGCAGGCGCTCCAGATCTACCTCACCCAGGGTCTCGACCCGTTCGTCAGCCAGATCAACTCGAGCGCGGCCATCGCCGACAAGGCCGAGGCGTTCTTCGACGGCCTTAAGAACTTCAAGCCGAAGACGCTCAGTGAGGCGTCGGGCCTCATGAGTGCGTACGGGAACGCGCTCGACGCACTCGCCATCTCGGGTCAGGCAGACCTGTACTTCGAGGCGGCCGGCCAGGGCACGACCGAGGACGAGATCCTTGGTGCCGCGCTGCTGGGCGCTCTCTACAAGGAGGTCGCGGCGACAATAATCGACGCCGCCGACGAGCTCCAGGACTTCTCGAGCGACCTCCCGGGTCCACCGGTGAAGGCCAAAGGCTTGGACCCGATCGCGGACTTCTTCCGGAAGGCTTCCCAGGCGAACCTCGAAGCGTTCGACACGCTCATCATCCAGGAGGCCGCAACCGCGAATGGCGTGTCCGACGACGTCATCCGGAACGCGCTCGTCGCCCAGGACTTCGACTACCTGCTCACGCTCTCGGGCTCGAACACGATCGGTACGACGATCGACGACTTCATCACGGACAAGACCGCCGCGGCCTACGCGAACCTCGGTGGCTCGACCATCCTCTACGCACGGTCGGCCACCCTGCTCGCCAAGTACTACTCGCTCGATGCCGAGGTCGACGACAGCGGCAGCGTCATCGCTCTCGGCCATGAGCAGGCACTGGCGAACGCGCTCGACATCGGCGAGGAGCAGGGGGCCGGTGCCATCACCGTGCTGCGCGACAAGAAGACTGACCCGGCGATCGTGGTCGCCTCGTTCGAGATCGCAGGTGTCGACCGCGAGGGCGACCTCGACGCGAAGCTGGACGCGCTGTCCGGGTTCTTCGAGGTCTACGTGAACGCCCGGCTGCTCGCCTACCTCGGCGGATTTCCGAAGGCCGGGCTGCGCTAGCAGCGAGCCCGTCGCGAGGAGCGAGGCGCGGTGACGCGGGCGGTCCCGGCATGATCGCGGCTGAACGCTGCCGTGCCGATGGTGCTGTCGTCGGGATCGCGGCCCAGACCGGATCAGCAGGCCGCGAATCGCCGGTTGCGACGGGATTGCCGGGATCCACGGCCGA
>JBKJJI010000133.1:0-8552 GCA_046598115.1 Acidimicrobiia bacterium
CACCGCTCGGCGATCGTGCGGGGATCGATGCTCGTGCCGACGAGTCCCTTCGTCTCGAGACCGGGGAACGTGGAGGGCCATGCGACGACCACCTCCGCCCCGATGAGCGACCCGATGACGTTGTCCCACTGCCGGCTGATGAGGAGCTCCAGCTCGGCGGCGGGCGCCGCCGCCGCCGCGGCGACGATCTCCAGCTCCGGAGCGATGTCGGCTGCAAGGGCCGAGGTCCAGAGCACGGAGTGACCGCCCTGCGAGTGACCCCAGAGCGCGACGCGGCTCCCCGCGCGGTCGTCGACCGCACGCGCGGCCCGCACGGAGTTGAGCACGTCGTGCGCTTCGGACTCGCCGACCAGGTACTCGAGCGTGCCGGCCGTGCCGAGTCCGGAGTAGTCGGTGGCGGCAACGATCCAGCCCGCCTCGAGGAAGCTCGCGAGGCCGGGGACATCGGCTTCGACGTCAGGTGTCCGTGAGGGTGCGCACTCCGCACCCATCCCGACGGTGCCGTGCGCCCAGGCGACGACGGGTCGGGCCCCGCCCCCCTCGGCAGCCGCCGACGTCGCCGACGGGGAGAACACCAGGCCGCCGCTGACACTGGGGGTGCCGTCGCTGCGCTCGCTCCGGTAGAGCACGCGCCACCCGGTCCCGTCGGCCGGCACGCCCGTCACCCGCTCACGGCGCAGTACCTCGCCCGGAGCCGCGTCCTGCCATCCGTCGGGCGGGTCGTAGAAGGGGGCGAGCACCCGCTGACGGCGCTCGGTCCGCTCGTCGTCGACCAGCGTCTTGACGACGAGGAACCCGACGAGCCCGAGCACGAGGGCGAGGATCGTCGCGACCAGCCCGATGAGGTAGTTCCGAACCGGATGGCGCCGCGGCTTCTCGACGAGCGTCACCGACGAGGGTTCAGATCAGCGGGCGACGACGGCACCGAGCTCAGGGTGCTCGCCGCTGAACACGCCCCACGGGCTCTCCCAGCCGGGGACCGTCCAGGTGTGGTTCATCCAGGCATCCGCGCCGTTGGCCTTGACCCCGCCCGCCGCGGCGCACTGTTCCTTCGACCAGCGCTCGGGACCGACCACGATGCCGCCCTTGATGCAGAGGCCGATGTGCTGGTGCCACGGGTCGTTCGGGCCCGCGAAGCCCTCGGGCGTGACGCCGTCGGTCTTGAGCATGTAGTAGCTGAGCCCGACGATGCGCGCGTCGTCGCCGTCGCCGTCGTAGAGCAGCATCTCGGGCGCCGTCGGGTCGAACGTGCCGTCGACGAAACCGAACTTCATGTAGTGCGCCCCGATGCAGGGCAGGTAGGTCGTGACCGCTCGGTAGCCGGCGGCCTTCGCGTCGGCGACCGTGGGGACCGCCAGTGCTGCGCCCCGCGAGGCCGCGAGCTGCTCGCCGAGCAATGCTCGTGTGGCCGCATCCTCGATCGCGTAGGTGACGGGGGCACCGCGGCGGCCATGTCCACCGGCTGCGTTGCCCTCCGCGGGCGTCGGGCTCGCCTTCTCGCACGGCGAGTTGCCATTCGCGGCCTCGATGCCCTGGCTCACCGCGGCGTCGTGCCCGTCGGCATCGCCGGCGACCTCGTGCGTGGCACCGCCTGCGCCGACGGGTGTCGCGTCGGCTTGACCACCGCCCGGGTGCCCCGCGGCTGTGCCGCTGCCGTGGGGGCTCTCACCCGCGATCGCGGGCACGAGCGACAGCGTCGACAGCAGGATCACGAGCACGGCGAGCACGCCGAGCCCGGGGAGCGCGAACGCCGACGGGAGCGCACGCCGGAGCGCGAGACCCGACAGCACACCGACTGCACCGATGAGCACGAGGACTTCGAACGACGTCGCGAGGATGTCGGCGAACTCGGCCGACTCGGCGCTCCACGCGCCAGGCCCGAACGGCACACCCCAGATGCGCGAGACCACCCAGGAGACGATGATCGCCGCGCTCAGCCCGGCGCCGAACCAGAGCACGAGCCGGGATGGACGGAGCAGCACCGCGAGCGCGAACGCAATCTGGAGCCAGGCGGCGACGGCGAAGAACGTCCCGTGCGCGGTGCCGTGGTCGAAGTGCTCCCCCATGACGCCGAAGTGCACGAACGCGGCACCGACGGAGAGCGCGGCGAGCGCCCACCGGATGGCCGGATCGAGCTCGCGGATGGGATCAGGGCGCGCGGCAGCGTCCATGTGGGGCCTCCAAGAAGTCTGCCGAGGAGTGTAGGCGGGACGCAGCGAGCCGGGCAGGCGCCGGTGGGTCACTCGGCCCGAGCCAGGCCCTCCCAGCCGGACGGCGGCGGCGCGAGGCGCCAGAGCTGCTCGGGCGCCGGCGCCGCCAGCTTGGCGCCGACGCGCCACTCCGCCTCGAGCGCGAGCAGCTGCGACGGGTAGCACTGCACCGCACGCATCTTGCGCTCGTGGTCGACGTCGAACGGCACCGCGGCCGGCGTCGGCCAGAGCCCGGCCCGGAACAGCCGTGCGATGCGCCACGCGAGCAGTCCGGGGATGTGCTTGTAGCCCATGTCCTCGTAGCAGAACCATGAAGCCTCGGGCATCCGCTCCCGGAGCAGCATGCACGCGTCGTGGGTGGCGTCGTGGTCCGGGTTCCCGAGCCCGAAGGGCGCGACGACGGCAGTCGGTTCGAGCGCCCGCACCGTGGCCTCGAGCACGTCGACGATCCGCGCCCCATCGATCCAGTCCGGACGGTCGAGGTAGGAGTGCTCGACGAAGTCGAGCCAGACGGGTGATGCCTCCAGCACCGCCATCGCCGCCGCATCCTCGGCCCGCCGCGCGACGTGCACCTCGTCGCCCTCGACGAATCCGCACAGGGCGTCCCAGCGCCCCAACGGCGTCGGGTACGCCGTGGGGCGGCCGGCGAACACCGTGACGACCGAGGAACCCGGGTGCGCGCCGAGGAGGTACGAGCACCCCAGGGCGGCGTCGTCGAGGTGCGGCGAGATGACGACGATCCGCTCCAGCTCGTCGGGGCCCACCAGGCCCCAGTCGCGCATCTCCGCCACCCCGGTCGGTGCATCGCTCATGACGCCAGCATCGCAGAGCGCGACACGTGGGTGAGCGGTAGCGTCCCGCCCGATGCGACGCCGACCGCTCGGGCCCACCGGGATCGAGATCGCCCCGCTGTGCCTCGGCGTCATGAACTTCGGTGACCCGACCGACCCTGCGGAGTCCGCTCGAATCGTGGACGCGGCGCTCGACGCCGGCATCGACATGATCGACGTGGCCGACGTGTACGCAGGCGGTGCGAGCGAGGAGATCGTCGGCGACATCCTCGTCGCGAACGGACGGCGCGACGATGTCGTCCTCGCGACCAAGGTCGGGATGCCACGCGCGAAGGGAGACCCGGCGCAGTGGCACCGTCGCGACCACATCGTGGCGTCGTGCGAGCAGTCGTTGCGCAGCCTGCGCACGGACCGCATCGACCTCTACCAGCTCCATCGTCCTTCGGCGGTCGTCCCCCAGGAGGAGACACTCGCCGCGTTCGCCGAGCTCGTCGAGGCCGGCAAGGTCCGCCACGTCGGGTGCTCCACGCATCCCGCGTGGATGGTTATGGAGGCACTGGCGATCGCCGAGCGCGACAACCTTCCGTCGTACGTGAGCGAGCAGCCCCCGTACAACCTCGTCGACCGTCGCATCGAGAACGAGCTGCTTCCCCTGTGCCGGAAGTACGGGCTTGCCGTGCTCCCCTGGTCGCCGCTCGGCGGCGGGATCCTCGCGGGTCGCTACGCCGACGGGATCCCCGACGACTCCCGCGCGAAACGCCGTCCCCAGGTGCTGGACCGCGTCACCCCGGCAGCGATCGAGGTCGGGCGGGCCGTCAGCGCACTCGCGCAGGAGCGCGGCCTGACCGCCACCCAGCTCGCGCTCTTGTGGGTGAAGGACCAACCCGGCATCACCGCGCCGATCATCGGTCCCCGCACGCTCGACCAGGCGCTCGACGCCGTCGCGGTGCTCGAGCTCGATCTGGACGACGAGGCCCGGGCGGCGTGCGACGCGCTCGTGCATCCGGGCAACGCGGTCGCCGACTTCCACAACACGACCGGATGGACGCAGGCCCGCATCGGGGCGTGAGGCGCGCCGCGCGCCTGGGCCGCGGAGCCGATAGATTCCGCGCGTGGCCGTGGAGCCGATGTACGCGACGATCGTCGTCGGGACCGACGGCTCGCCCAGGGCTGCACAGGCCGTGGACCAGGCCGCGTCGCTCGCAGAGGCCTACGACGCCACCCTGCACGTGGTGCACGCGTACCAGGGCACCCAGGGTCCGGTGGTCCGGCGCGCGCAGCAGGTGGTCGACCGGGTGGAGCGTGAGCTCAGCGAGCGGGGCATCGACGTGCAGATGCACACGTTGCTCGGGCATCCGGCCGACACCATGCTCGACCTCGCGTTCACGTGCGGCGCCGACCTCATCGTGGTGGGCAACCGCGGGATGACCGGCCGCGGTCGCATCCTCGGGAGCGTCCCCAACGCGATCGCACACAGCGCCCACTGCACCGTCCTCATCGTGCCGACGAGCGACTGAGACGATGTTCGCGACGATCGTGGTGGGGACCGACGGGTCGGACCGGGCGGCGATCGCGGTGGCGCACGGGGCGACGCTGGCCCGAACCTGGGACGCGACCCTGCACCTCGTGGGTGCCGCGAAGGCGCCCGGCCAGATCGGGGGCCTCCAGGAGCAGGCCGACATGCTGCGCGCCGAGGGCTTCTCCGTCGAGAAGCACGAAGCGACCGGGAACCCGGTCACGGTGATCCTCGACGTGGCCGAACAGGTCGGTGCCGACCTCATCGTGGTCGGCAACCGCGGGATGGTCGGGAGCCGTCGGCTCCTCGGGAGCGTGCCGAACACGCTGGCCCATCACGCTCGCTGCGCCGTGATGATCGTCCCCACGGGGACGTGACCTCGCCGAGCCCACCGCCAGGACTCGAGACACCGCAGCCCGCTGCTACTGGACCGACGCGACCCCGTTCCCGGAACCGCTCGCGCCGCCGCCGCCCGATCGCGCGTGCGACCTCGCGATCGTCGGCACCGGCGACACCGGCCTCTGGGCGGCGCTCCATGCCGTCGAGCAGGACCCCGCGCGTCACGTGGTCGTCCTCGAGGCCGAGCAGGCCGGGTTCGGCGCCTCGACCCGCAACGGCGGGTTCATCGATTCTTCGTTGACCCATGGCGTCGAGCACGGCCGTGCTCGATTCGGGGGCGAGCACGATCGTCTCGCGGGCCTCGGCCTGACCTACGGTTGCAGGGTGGCCGACCCGCTCGCCGACCCCGCCGCGCTCCCCACGGCGGTGCTCACCGCCCGCTTCTCCGAAGCCGTGCGCTGGGCGTCGCACCTCCACGCCGATCAGTGCCGCAAGGGCACCCAGATCCCCTACGTCGCGCACCTGTTCGCCGTCGCGTCGCTCGTGCTCGAGGACGGCGGCACCGAGGAGGAGGCGATCGCCGGCGTTCTCCACGACGTGATCGAGGACTGTGGCGCGTCGGCGGCCGAGATCCGTGCGCGCTTCGGTGGTGCCGTCGCCGAGATCGTGTGGTCCTGCACCGACGAGGGCGGGCGTCGCGACGCCACCGACTGGAAGGACCGCAAGCGGGCGTATCTCGAGCACCTCGAGCACGACGACCTGCCTTCGGGAGCACTGCGGGTCAGCGCCGCCGACAAGCTGCACAACGCGCGCTCGATCCTGTCGGACCTCCACGAGCACGGCTGCGAGACCTGGGGACGGTTCAACGCCGGTGCCGACGAGCAGCGCTGGTACTACACCGAGCTCGCGCGTATCCTCGCCGCGCGCCACGACTCGGTCGTCACCCGAGAGCTCCGTCGCGTGGTCGACGAGCTCACCGGCCTGATCGACGGGTCCGCTCCGGGCTGACCGCCGTAGCATCGCGCCACCATCTCCTCCGGAGGAACGATGACGCTGAGCGCATTCCTGCACCCGTTCTGTCGGCCCACACGCGAGTCGTTCGTCACGATCGTCCGTGGCGAGGGCGCGCGCGTCTGGGACGACGCCGGCAACGAGTACATCGACGGCATGGCAAGCCTGTGGTGCGTGAACGTCGGCCACGGTCGTCACGAGATCATCGACGCGGTCGCGGAGCAGATGCGCTCGATCGCGTGCTACCACGCGTTCGAGCCCTTCACGAACGAGCCGGCCGAACGCGTCGCCACCGAGATCGCCGCGGTCGCGCCCATGGCGAACAGCCGCGTCTTCCTCACCACGTCGGGCTCGGAGGCGGTCGACTCGGCGATCAAGCTCGCCCGCCTCGCCCACGTCCGTGCCGGCCGTCCCGAGCGCACGCTCGTGCTCAGCCGTGGGCGGGGGTACCACGGGGTCACGTTCGGGGGCATGGCCGCCCAGGGGCTCCCACCCAACCAGGAGGGTTTCGGCCCGCACGTCGAGGGCTTCGAGAACCTCCCGCCCGACGACATCGAAGCGTGGGCGTCGTTCATGGCCGAGCACGGCGACCGGGTCGCGGCCGTCCTGGTGGAACCGGTCCAGGGCGCCGGCGGCGTGTACCCGCCGCCGGAAGGGTTCCTCGCCGGCCTCCGGCGGCTGTGCGACCAGCACGGCGCCTACCTGATCTTCGACGAGGTGATCTGCGCGTTCGGTCGTCTCGGCGAGTGGTTCGGGGCGATCGCGTTCGGCGTGACCCCCGACCTCATCACCTTCGCCAAGGGCGTCAGCTCGGGGTACGTGCCGCTCGGGGGCGTGGTCGTGGCCCCCTCGGTCCACGAGCCGCTCGAGACCGACGACAGCTACGTGCTGCGCACGGGCCACACGTACTCGGGCCATCCGACCTGCGCGGCCGCGGGGCTCGCGAACCTCGCGGTCCTGCGTGCCGACGACCTCCTCGCCCGGGCGCCGCACGTGGGCACCCGCCTCGCCGACGGGTTCCGAGCACTCGAGCACGACGGCCTCGTCGCCGAGGTGCGCGGTGCGGGTGCCGTCTGGGCGACCGCGTTGCCCGCCGGGCGCGACGCTGCCGAGATCCGGGACCGGATGCTCGCCGACGGCGTGATCTGCCGGCCGATCGGTGCGGACACGTTGGCGTTCTGCCCGCCCCTCGTGATCAGCGACGACGAGATCGACCGGGTCGTCGACACATTGGCGCGCGCGCTGCGCTGACGGCAGAATCGACGGAGATCGACCACTCGGACGACGACGACGACGAGGAGACCACGATGGGCAAGGGCAAGGCGCTCACGAAGCTCGCTGCACTCGGAGCCGCGATCGGTGGTGTCATCTTCTTCTGGCGCAAGAAGCAGGGGGGTGGCGCGGCCGGCAGCTACCCGCCCGCAGCCGACGGCAAGTAGCGCACAGTCCCGACACCGACCGGGAGCGTCGCCCGTCCCCGGCACCGTCGGGGACGAGAGCAGACGAGGTTCGATGGGATATCCGGAAGGCATCGGCGCGGTCGATCTCATGATCGGCTTCCCGATGCGCGACAAGGCCGCCACGTACGAGTACCTCATGCGCGGCATCAAGGACTCCGAGACGAAGGAGTCCTTCTCCTTTCCGGCGGAGTACATGTTCAAGGAGGTCCCCGAGGGGGCCAAGGCCGACGTCGACCCGATCGACGAGGCGTTCGCCGAGATGGACAAGGTCGGCGTCGACAAGGGCCTCTTCGGGCTCACCGAGCAGGCGCGCGAGGCGCGTGACCGCTATCCGGGTCGGGTCTACACGTCGCTCGAAGTGGACCCCAACGACGTCATGGGGTCGGTGCGAAAGATCCGCAAGGCCGTCGCGAAGCACGACCTCAAGGCGGTGACGGTGTTCCCGTCAGGCTGTCTGCCGCAGGTGCCGGTCGACGACCCGAAGCTGTACCCGATCTACGCGACCTGCATCGAGGTCGACATCCCGGTCGTCGTGAACGCCGGGATCGCCGGACCCCGATTCCCGTCGGCATGCCAGCACGTCGAGCTCTTCGATCAGGTCTGCTACGACTTCCCCGACCTTCGGATCGTGATGCGCCACGGCGCCGAGCCGTGGGAGGAGCTCGCGGTCAAGCTCATGCTGAAGTGGCCCGGCCTGCACTACATGACGTCGGCGTTCGCACCGAAGTACTACCCGAAGGCCATCGTCGACTACGCGAACACGCGCGGGGCCGACAAGATCATGTACGCCGGCTACTACCCCATGGGACTCAGCCTCGAACGGATCTTCAACGAGCTGCCGAACGTGCCGTTCCGCGATCATGTGTGGCCGATGTTCCTGCGCGAGAACGCGCTGCGGGTGTTCAAGCTCGAGGACGCATGAGCGACCGCTATCTGCTCATCTCGGCCGACACGCACGCCGGCGCCAATCACGAGCAGTACCGCGAGTACCTCGACCCCGCGTTGATCACGGCACCGGTGGGGAAGAACGGGGGCACCGTGTTCGGGAAGAGGACTTCGGCCGCGGTGCCGTCGGACTCCTGCTCCTGCCAGCGTCGTTCACTGTTCCAGTTCTGGTCGCGCTTCTTGCCATGGAGGTCGCGGAATGGGTTCTTGTAGCGGTTACGCCAGGCGTCGAACTCGTCGCGGAACGCGGGGTCGAGGTACTCGCGGTACTGCTCGTGAT
>JBKJJI010000233.1:0-5514 GCA_046598115.1 Acidimicrobiia bacterium
CGAGGACGATCTCGTCGGCCCACTGGAGGTCGGCGCAGGCGAAGATCACGAGATGCTCGCGGGCGAGCGCCTTGAGCATCTGGCCGACGGCGCGGAACGCGTCATCGCGCGCCCGAGTGGGGTCGACGTCGTGGAATTCCTCGGCGTGGCCGATGAGGTAGAGGAGCCCCCGCGTGTCGCGCTCGACCCCGGCATCGTCGACCGGCCGCTCGGTGAGCATCGCGATCTTCGCGGTGATCGCCGCCCGCGCATCCTCGATGGGCACCTCGGCGTCGAACCCGCAGGCGTCGCGGATCATCTCCGCGATGGGCCACAAGGCATCCTCGCCGTAGGGGACGCAGTGCGACCGCACGACGAACGCGTCCCGCTCGGCTTCGGCTTCGCGGACGAGCTCGCCGACGAGCCTGCTCTTGCCGACCCCGGCGTCGGCCGTCACCAGCACGACGTGCGCCCGCGATCGGCGCTCCGCTCCGTCGATGATGCCGCGGAGCATCGCGAGCTCGGCGTCGCGCCCTACGATCGGCGTGCGCTCCCGCTTACGTCGTCCCGGGGGCGTGAGTGTCGCGAGCGCTGCCCACGCCTCGACCGGCTCGGCCCGACCCTTCACCGCGAGCGGCCCGAGGTCCTCGTAGCGGATGGCGTGGAGGGTGGCGGCCTGTGTGAGCGGGCCGACGAGCACCTGGCCCGGCGCCGCGGCGGACTGCAGGCGGCTCGCGACGTTGACGACGTCGCCCATCGCGGTCGGGTCGCCGCCGCCGCGCAGCGCGCCCACGACGACCTCGCCGGTGTTGACGCCGACGCGCATCTCGACGTTCGCGCCGAGACGGCCACCCAGCGCGGCCAGCGATCGCTGCATCTGGAGGGCGCAGCGCACGGCGCGCTCGGCATCGTCCTCGTGCGTGACCGGGGCACCGAAGATCGCCACGAGCTCGTCGCCGACGATCTTGTCCACCCGGCCGCCGTAGGCGGTGACGTCGACGGCGAGCGCCTCGAAGCAGGTGTCGACGAGCCGCTTCACCTGCTCGGGGTCGGCATCCTGGGACATCGTCGTGAAGCCCACGAGGTCGGCGAAGACCAGGGTGGCGATCCGGCGTTCGTCGGGGCGGTTGACGAGCGCCTGGCCGCAGGTCCCGCAAAAACGGGCCTCGACCGGTGCCCGCGTCCCGCAGGCGGGGCAATCCACGGCGTCAGCCTACGGTCTCGTCGAGCTGCGACCAGCCGATCGGGATGCCCGCCGGTTTGGTTTCGGGAGCCCGCGGCCCGAGAATGGGGGGATGGCCAAGCTCGGCGACGACGAGATCAGCAACGGACTGGCAGAGCTGCCCGGCTGGGAGCGCGTCGGCGACGAGATCGTCCGCACGTTCGAGCTGGTGAGCTTCCCGGAGGCGGTCGCGTTCGTCGACCGGATCGCCGTGCTCGCCGAGGCCGCCGATCACCACCCCGACATCGACATCCGGTACCGGCGGGTCCGAGTGGCGCTCACGACCCACGACGTCGGCGGGCTGAGCCGGCGCGACCTCGACCTCGCAGGCGAGATCCAGCGCACGGCCGACGAGCGCACGGCCGACGAAGGGGCCTGACCCGAGATGTTCACCGCCGTCGTGGCCGTGCTGCTCTTCGGCCTGATCTGCGCCCTCGTCCTCGCGGTGGCGCGGGACCCGGGCCCTGCGGCGGCCGACACGGCGGTCGCGTACGAGCTCGCCTGGGACCGCCTCGACTTCGACGTCCTGTGGAGGTTGTCCGGCACCGAGCTGCGCGACGGAATGGACCGCCGTGCGTACGCCGATGCCAAGCGGGCCGCGTACGCAGCGCGCCCCGAGCTCGGGGGCCTCACGGCCGCGATCGAGGTCGAGGACGTCGCGGAGAGCCGTGACCTCGCCGTCATCCGGACGCGCCTCGTGCTGCACGCCGGCGACGACACCCGCAACGAGCTCCACCTCGCCCGCCGCTCCGAGCGGTGGGTCGTCGTCGGCTACCGGATGCTCGGCAGTACCGACTCGCTCGCGACCTGACGCGCGTCCTCGTTCATCCGGCTGCCCTCATCCGGCTGTCCTCATCCGGTTCCGGACGCGCTCCAGCCGACCCACCGTTCGATGTCGACCACGATCGCGGGCCCGTTCGGGGGATGGAGCCCGTACTGCCCGCGGTACTTGTCCCGAAGCCCGCCGAGGAGCCCTTCCAGCTCGGCGCCGGCCTCGAGGACGCGGCCTCGTCCGTCGAGGCGCACCCACCACAGCCGGTGCCAGTCCTCCTCGAAGTGGTCGACCAGGATGCTCACGGCCGGGTTCAGCCGCACGTTGTCGAGGCGCCGCAGCCAGGTCGTGGTCTTGGGCTTCTGGTCGACGGAAGTGACGATCTGGTCGCCTTCGAGCGCGAAGCACACCGGGACGATGTGGGGCTGGTTCGCCCGCCCGATCGTGGCGAGACGACCGACACGCGCCTGGGCCACCCTCCGGCGCATCATCGGGGTGTCCACCCTCCGGACGGTACCGTCTCGGGGTGTCCACCGCGGCCCTGCTGCTCACCGGCGGGGCGAGTCGCCGGCTCGGGACCGACAAGGCGACGCTCGTCGTCGACGGCGACCGCCTCGTCGATCGCCTCGAACGGTTGCTCGTCGCGACGTGCGCGCCGGTGCTCGAGGTGGGGCCCGGGTACGGCACGCTCCCGGCAGTACGGGAGGATCCACCCGGGGACGGTCCGCTGGCGGCAGTCGCGGCAGGCTGGGCGGCGCTCACGACGCGTGGCCACGATGGTCCCGCGATCGTGCTCGCGGTCGACCTGCCGGGGATCACCGCACCGATCCTCGAATGGCTCCGGGACCATCCCGCGACGGGGAGCGTCGTCCCGGTCGTCGACGGCGTCGCCCAGGTCCTGTGTGCCAGGTACAGCGCGATGTTGCTGTCATCGGCAGCCCCGCTGCTGGGAGGCGGCGCTCGATCGATGCACGCGCTGCTCGACGCGCACCCGGTGCACCGGGCCGACGTCGACGAGTGGCGGATCGTCGCCGACGCGAGCGCGTTCGCCGACGTCGACTCCCGTGCCGACGCGGCCGCGGCCGGCATCGACCTGCACCGGTAGCCTCGCGGGCTGTGCGCCAACCCGATGCTCGAACCGTGACTGCCGCGGCTCGCCGACCGGTCACGGCGGTGCGGGTGACGGCACTCGACGGCACCGAGGTACGCGAGCGCCCGGATCGGGTGGTCACCGAGGAGCCGATGGAGATCCGCGTCCAGGGTCGCGGCCGGGACCCAGAACCCCTCGCGGTCACGATGCGCACACCCGGGAACGACTTCGAGCTCGCGGTCGGCTTCTGCGTGACCGAGGGGATCCTGCCGGGCCTCGGATCGCTCGAGGACATCGCCTACTGCGTGGGCGACGAGGGTGCGCAGCAGTACAACGTGGTCACCCTCCGCGTGCGGGGTCGAGTCGACCTCGGGCCCGCCCGACGCTTCGTGAGCAACGCGAGCTGTGGGATCTGCGGCAAGACGGCGCTCGACGACGTCGCGGTCGCCACCCGTCCGGTCGCGAACGGCCCGGTCGTCCGGCGGTCGGTCCTCGCGGGTCTGCCCGCCACGCTTCGGGCATCACAGCAGGTGTTCGACGAGACGGGGGGCCTGCACGCCGCCGCGTTGTTCGACGCCGGCGGGATGCTGCAGGTCTTGCGCGAAGACGTCGGTCGGCACAACGCCGTCGACAAGGTGGTCGGCCACGAGCTGCTCGCCGATCGCCTGCCCGCGGGTGATCGCGTGCTGCTCGTGTCGGGGAGGATCAGCTTCGAGATCGTGCAGAAGGCGGCCATGGCGGGGATCCCGGTGCTGTGTGCGGTGTCGGCGCCGTCGAGCCTCGCCGTCGCGGCGGCCGGGCGGCTGAACCAGACCCTGGTCGGCTTCCTCCGCGACGAGCGGTGCAACGTGTACACCGGCGTCGAACGCGTCGACGTCGACGCCTAGCCCGATGGCCTGGCCCGGCTCGGCTCGAGTGAAGTCACCGCGTCGGCCTCGCCGCGCGCTCTGGGTCGGGTGGAAGCCGTACGGGATGGGGGAGACCCGTCCCAACGCGTACAAGGAGATCCTCCGCACCATCTGGCAGAACCGACGGAACCTGCCGTACGCCTGGCGGATCCTCCGCAAGGGCGTGTGCGACGGCTGCGCGCTCGGCGTGGCCGGCTTCCACGACTGGACGCTCAGCGGCGTGCACCTCTGTACGACCCGTCTCGCCCTGCTGCGGGTCAACACGATGCGCGCCCTCGACCCGCGACGACTCGCCGACGTGGACGCGTTGCGGCCGCTCACCAGTGCGGAGCTGCGCGACCTCGGCCGGCTCCCGTACCCGATGCTGCGTCGGGTGGGTGACCGTGGCTTCGTGCGCATCTCCTGGGACGAGGCGCTCGACACGATCGCCGACGCGGTTCGGGCCACGACTCCCGACCGGCTCGCGCTCTACCTCACGGCCCGTGGCCTCACGAACGAGACGTACTACACCGCCCAGAAGACGATGCGGTTCCTGGGCACCAACAACATCGACAACGCGGCTCGGGTCTGCCACGCCCCCTCGACGGTCGTCCTGAAGGACGCGCTCGGGGTCGGAGCGACGACGTGCTCGTACACCGACGTCATCGAGAGCGACCTGATCGTCCTGTTCGGATCGAACGTCGCCAACGCGCAGCCGGTCTTCATGAAGTACCTCTACGTGGCGCGCAAGCGTGGGGCGCAGGTCGTGGTGGTGAACCCGCTCCGCGAACCGGGGCTCGATCGGTACTGGGTGCCGAGCAACATCGAGAGCGCGCTGTTCGGGACGCGCATGGCCGACGAGTTCGTCCCCGTGCACACCGGCGGCGACGTGGCGTTCCTGCACGGTGTGCTCAAGGTCATGATCTCCGAGCGCCTCGTCGACGAGGAGTTCGTGCGTGACCACACCTCGGGGTTCGAGGTGCTGCGCGCCGAGGTCGAGGCCCGGTCGTTCGAGGAGCTCGAGACCGGCTCGGGGATCGCGCGAGCCCAGATGGAGGGGTTCGCGCGTCGCTACGCGGCCGCGCCGTCGTCGGTCCTGGTCTGGTCGATGGGGATCACCCAGCACGCGCACGGCAGCGCCAACGTCGCCGCGATCGTGAACCTCGCGCTCGCGCGCGGCAACGTGGGTCGACGCGGCGCCGGGCTCATGCCGATCCGCGGTCATTCGGGCGTGCAGGGTGGGGCCGAGATGGGCGCCTACGCCACTGCGTTCCCCGGTGGAGGCGCGATCGACGCGATGAGTGCTGCGGCGCTGAGCACCACGTACGGCTTCGCCGTGGGGAGCGAGCCCGGCCTGCGGGCCGAGGAGATGCTCGTCGCGGCCGGCCGCGACGACCTCGACGTGCTCTGGTCGAGCGGCGGCAACTTTCTCGAGGTGATGCCGGACCCCTCGGGGGTCGAGGCCGCGATGCGGCGCGTCCCCCTCCGTATCCACCAGGACATCGTCGTGTCGGGGCAGATGCTCGTGGACCCCGCCGAGGGCGGTGCAGTCGTGCTCCTCCCG
>JBKJJI010000276.1:0-2888 GCA_046598115.1 Acidimicrobiia bacterium
ACGACAAGCTCACCTACCTCGGCTACAGCTACGGCACGTACCTCGGCGCCCTGTACGCCGCGCACTTCCCGAACCGCGTGCGCGCGCTGGTGCTCGACGGCGCCGTCGACCCCGGGCTCGACGCCGCCGCCGTCCAGGTGGAGCAAGCGGCCGGGTTCGAGCACTCCCTCGACCTCTTCCTCGCCGACTGCGCTGCCGACCCGACCTGTGCGTTCCACCACGACGGCGACCCGGGTGCCGCCTACGACGCGCTGCGGGCGCGCATCGCCGAGAGCCCGATCGCGGCGCGCAACGCACCCGGGGGACGGCGGCTGAACACCACTCTCTTCGACACCGGCATCACGTTGCTGCTCTACGATGGCCGCGCCTCGTGGGCGGCGATCGCGGAGGCGCTGCGCGCGGCGGAGAACGGGAACGGCAGCGACCTCGTGCAGTACGCCGACATCTACACCGGCCGGGCACCCGACGGCACCTACGACGACCTCCAGGAGTCGTTCTGGGCCGTTGGTTGCGCGGACGGACCTGGGTTCGGAGGCCTCGAAGGGCTGCGCGCCATCGAGGAGGAGGCAGCGATCGCGGCTCCACGCCTGGGCCGATCGATCGTCAACAACTCGCTCGCCTGTGCACTGTGGCCCGTGCAGCCGGGCGAGCTTCCCTCGGTGGAGACCGCCACGCGACGACCGCTGCTCGTGCTCAGCAGCCGCAACGATCCAGCGACCCCACTCGCCTGGGCAAAGGGACTCGCGAGCGAACTCGGTCCGTCGGCGCGCCTCTTGGTCGCGAAGGGCTCGCGGCACACCTCGTTCCTCGCGGGGAACCCCTGCGTGGACCGGATCGTGGTGCGTTACCTCGTCGAAGGTCTCGCGCCGAAGTCGAAGCAGACCTGCTGAGGGCGGTTCCTCACTCGCTCCGGAACGCGCGCCCCTGGAGCACCGCGAGCGCGGCCATGGCAACCGCGGTCGCCACGAAGATCCACGATCCCAGGGACCCGCCGTCGGGCACCCCGGCATCGTCGGAGACGAGCCAGACCACGATCACGACCGCACCGATGGCGTCGAAGATGGCCAGGCCCTGAGCGACGGTGCCTCGTTGCGCGGGATCGTCGGCTGCCTTCCACGCCATCCATGCCGCGCCGAGCAGGAGTGCGCCGAACAGCTGCGCGTACACCCAGGGCCGGGGCTGAGGGATGTCGAGCGCGTCGTAGAGGCCGCCCCAGGTCGCAGCGAGCATCAGCGCGCCGAAGCCGATGCCGAGGCCGACGTTCACCTTGAGCACCAACGACGCCGGGATTCGGGAGAGGCGTTGCGTGGCCGTGTGCATCGGGGACCTCCTGTGGCGAACCGCCCTGTGCGGCGACTCGAGTGTTCTGGCGTGAGCGTAGGCCCCGGAAGGCGAGGCGCGCGTGGGCCACCGGTAGGCTCGCTGCCCGCATGGACCTCCGCTACTCCGAAGCAGACGAGGCGTTCCGCGCCGAGCTGCGTGCCTGGCTCGCGCACACACTTCCCGCGCTCCCGGCGCACCCGGCGCGCGACGACTGGCCGGCACGTGTCCGCTACGACACCGACTGGCAGCGGCGTCTCTTCGACGCCGGCTACGCCGGGATGAGCTGGCCCAAGGCCTACGGGGGGCGGGACGCGTCGCCGAGTGAACAGCTGATCTTCCTCGACGAGACCACTCGGGCCCGCGCGCCGTACGTCGGCGTGAACTTCGTCGGCACGCTCCACGCCGGTCCGACGCTCATCGCCGAGGGGACCGAGGAGCAGAAGGCCGCCCACATCCCCAAGATCCTCCGGGGCGACGAGGTGTGGTGCCAGTGCTTCTCGGAGCCCGACGCCGGCTCGGACCTCGCCGGGCTCACCACGCGCGCCGTGCGCGACGGCGACGACTACGTGGTGAACGGCCGCAAGATCTGGTGCTCCTTCGGGCAGATCGGCGAGTTCGGGGAGCTGCTCGTGCGCACCGACCCCGACGTCCCGAAGCACAAGGGCATCACCTGGCTCATCCTCCCGATGGACACGCCCGGGATCGAGATCCGCCCGATCGAGACGCTGCTCGGGTCGTCGGAGTTCTGCGAGGTGTTCCTCGACGACGTGCGGGTCCCGGTCTCGAACCGGGTGGGCGACGAGAACGACGGCTGGCGCGTCACCAACGTCACGCTCTCGTTCGAGCGCGGCACGGCGTTCGTGAGCGAGATGGTCGACGCGTTGCGCATGGCCGAGGAGCTCGCCCCGGCCGTGACCGACCTCGCGGAACGGCGCGAGCTCGCGCACGTGATCGCCGAGCTGGATGCGCTGTGGGCCCTCACGAAGCGCAACGTGTCGCAGGCGGCGCACCGCGGCGCACCCGGCCAGGGGGCGATGCTGCTGAAGCTCGGCTACTCGACGGCGCGCGACCGTCTCGGCGAGCTCAGCATGCGGGTCCTCGAGCGGGGTGCGTTCGACGTCGAGGAGTACCTCGTCGAGGAGCGGCTGCGCACGCTCTCGCTGCCGATCGCGGCGGGCACGTCGCAGATCCAGCGCAACATCATCGGCGAGCGCCTCCTCGGGCTGCCGAAGGAACGCCTGTGGCCGAAGGAGCCGGCGTGAACTTCGACCTCTCCGAGGACCAGGAGGCGCTGCGCGACGGCATCCGATCCCTGTGTGCCGGCCGCTTCGCGATGGAGCGGGTCCGCGCCGGCTTCGACGCCGCGATGTTCTCCGAGCTCGACGGGACCGGCGTCTTCTCGCTCCGGGCCGACGGGTTCGGGTGGACCGACGCCGGGATCGCCTTCTCCGAGCTGGGCCGTGCCCTCGCGCCCGGACCGCTCGTCTGGTCGCACCTCGCGCACGGTGTCGTCGACGGCGTCGTGACGGGCGTGGAGGAAGGGAATGGGCCCGGACCGATCGCGA
>JBKJJI010000366.1:0-3526 GCA_046598115.1 Acidimicrobiia bacterium
GTGCTTCCCGGTGCTGGCCGGTCCCGACCTCGAGGAGTAGGCGAGCCTCGAGGTCTCGCGCAACCTTTGGGGCCTGCTTCTGGCCGGGCTTGCCCTTGACGGTGCGCGTCACGCGGCGCTCGCGACCGGTGATCGGGTCGGCGCCGGCGTAGACGGTCACCTGCCAGTTGGCACCTCGACGGCGGATCACGTGGCACCGACCACTCGGTGACAAATCGGTGACAAGCGGCGATCGCGACGAGCAGCGAACGCGAGAGGGGGAGCGAAAGCGTTGCCGGTGCTGACGCGTGCGGTGCGCCCGGAGGGATTCGAACCCCCGACCAACGGAATAGAAGTCCGGCGCTCTGTCCAGGCTGAGCTACGGGCGCTCGGTGACGCGTCGCGATCGTACCTGTCGTCCCGCACCTCCGAGTGCGGCACCGCGGTGCCCCACGCGTGACGTACGTCGGTGCTCGAAATCGTCTCGAATTTCTTCCGACATCGCCGTCGGGAAGGGCTTCAGCGTCACACCCCCATGCTTGAGTAGAGGCATGTTCACCGACACCCTCGACGAGCTGCACCACCTCCGGCCGAGGTCGTGGGGTGGGCCGACCGACAAGCACTCGGTCGCGATGATCTGCCCCTACCACCACCGCATGGCCGTCCCGCACGGACCGTGGGTCCTCGAGGGCGATCCCGAACAGCCCGATGGCCTCCGGTGGCATCGCATCGATGAGGGCGACGGCGGAGCCCAGGCACGCGACGGGCCCGCCCGCCGAGAGGCGCCCGACGAGCGCAGGCCGGTGGTGCCGGCGACTGGGCCGGTGGGTGGCCTACAGGTCGGGCAGGCGAAGGTCGAGGTTGGCGCCTTCGAGGCCACCGTCGATCTCGAGCACCTTGCCGGTGACGTAGCTCGACGCGTCGGAGGCGAGGTAGAGGGCACCGATGGCGATGTCCTCGACCTCGCCGAGGCGGCGCAGGGGAGTGGTGTCGACCATCTCGGTGCGGAGGGCGTCGTCGGTGAGGACGATCTCGAGTGCGGAGGTCGCGACGGACCCCACGCCGATCGCGTTCACTCGGATGCGGGGCGCGCAGTCGGCGGCCATCAGCCGAGTGAGATGCGCGAGCGCGGCCTTCGCGGTGCCGTACGCCGCGAAGCCGCGTTCGCGCACCCGGCCCATCACCGACGAGATGTTCACGATCGACCCGCCACCAGCCTCGGGTGTCGGCGTCGCGAGCATGTGAGGGATCGCGGCCTTGCTCAAGGCGAACGCGGTGGTGACGTTGAAGTGGAACGCGCCTTCGAAGGCCTTCACCGACGTGTCGAGCAGGGCCTGGGGCATCGACCCGCCGGCGTTGTTCACAACCACGTCGAGCCGCCCGAACTCCGCGACGGTCGCATCCACGAAGGCGTCGAGGGTCGAGAGGTCGTTCACGTCGGCAGGGAAGACCAGCGCCCGGCGGCCAAGGGCCCGGATCTGCTCGGCCACGTCATCGAGCTGGGACTCGGTGCGGGCGGTGATCGCGACGTCGGCGCCGGCCTCGGCGAGGGCGAGCGCACACCCCGCGCCGATACCGCGTCCGGCGCCCGTCACCACGGCGACCCGGTCATCGAGGCGGAACCGATCGATCAGCATGCGGCGACGCTATCCGTTCGAGATGCGACGATGGTCAGGTGACCGACGCACCGACGACCGTGCTCGAGGCGGTCCACCTCCTCGAGGCCGATGGCTACGGCGCGTCGTTCAGTCTCGGGCCGAACGGCGTCAGGTGTGGCGCAGCCGGCAGCAGCCATCTCGCGGAGTCCGTCGAGGTCGTGAGGGTCTTCCGCTTCGAGGGTCCGAGCGACCCCGACGAGCAGGCGATCGTGTACGCGCTGCGCTGCCCGACCTGTGGCGCGCGCGGATCGCTCGTGTCGGCGTACGGTCCGGCTGCCGACCCCGCGGTCACCGACCGCCTTGTCATGCTCGACACGCGGTTCGATTCGAGCTGAGCGCCGGCCGCCATGCGTCGCCGACGACCTGAGAGAGCGGGTGACGAGGATCGAACTCGCGTCATCAACTTGGAGGCACGGACCGAGGGGTGCCCCTGACCTGCCGATTTCGCGAACGTGCTGGTCAGCGCCGTCCATCCAATCCGAGTGTGAACGTCGAGACCCCCCGAGTCCACCCCGTTGTGGCACGAATGTGGCACGCCGACCGATGAGGAGGCGAGGGTGCGGACTCCGGTGCCTGCGATCTCGTCTCGGTCAGCCGGTGTGCCCAACCTCGTACCAGCGACCCTCGCGTCGCTCGCAGTGCTCGTACATGTCGTAGCCCGTGGAAGGGTTCACCTCGACGATGAGCGTGACCCGATCGCCGGCGTCTTCGTGCGTCTCGACGACGCGTGCCTCGCCCGGCGGGTAGCCGGACAGCGCCGCCTCCTCCGCAGAGTCGAAGCCCAACCCCCAGGCCTCCCTGTCGAAGGCTGACGACGCGGCCTGATCGTCGGCTTCGTCTTCGGCGAATGAGAAGGGTCCGGTACCGACGACGATGTTGGCGTCCATGGAGAACCCGCCTGTGCCGAAGACCCGGACTTTCTGTTCCTCATCAGCCACATCGCCAGTACAGCAGAAGATCCGCCAATAGGCCGATGACGAAGAACGCAGTTGGAGCGATCGGGTCTCACCCGGAGAACAACACGCGGCGCAGCGTCCGACCATTACCCGCCGGCTGCGCAGGTGACAACCGTTTTCGAGAGAGTTTCGCGATACGATATGTCGTACCTGGAGATCCACTCCTCGGCCCGCAGGCACGGGATCGCCGATGACGACATCACACACGCAGTCGACCACGACGTATTCGCCGGCGAGCAGGACGATGGCAAGGTCCTGTACCTCGGTCCCGATCGGGCGGGGAACATTCTCGAGGTCGTCACTGTCGAGCGGGCCGGCGACAGCGAGCTCGTGATCCACGCCATGAGGATGCGCCGCAGATTCGAGCCGTTGCTCCGCGGCGAAGGGGGAACAGATGCCTAGGAAGACCACGCAGAAGTCGACGACCAAGAAGGCGATGCCGAAGAAGCAGTCGCACGGACGGACGAAGGCCGGCGTCGAGCTCACCGACTCGGTGCTCAATCGCATGGCCCAAGAGGCCGAGGACGGACTCGACCTCACGACGCTGCGCCGTCGACCGGGGCGCCCGGCGATGGGCTCCGGCCCAGCCGATTCGGTTCCCATTCGTCTGGACCCCGAACTCCGGGAAGCACTTGACGAGCGGGCCGCGGCCGATGACACGACCGCGTCGGAGGTTGTGCGGGTGGCGCTCCGTCGGTATCTGAAGGTCAGCTGAAGACTTCCCTGGCGGCCGCGATCCCGCCGCCATCGCCACGTCGTCGAACGCCTGACCCAGGCCGACGCCTTCATCTCTCGCCTCGACGATCATCACAGGCGATACACGGTGAGAGAGTTTCGGGGTCGCGTTCGGGTCTGACTCCTTGATACACCGACGTCTGTTGGGGCTGTCTTGCTGTTGATCTGTCGGCTTGGTCGTGACGACGCGAGCTGGTC
>JBKJJI010000085.1:0-3136 GCA_046598115.1 Acidimicrobiia bacterium
CACCGAGCGAGCGTAGGACGGCCGGTACCATCGTTTCTCGTGTCTGGTCCCGTCTCCGCACCCGGGCGTGCCCACCGCGTCGACATCGACGGCGTGCGCGTCCACGCGGTCGAGTGGCAGCCGACCACCGGCACGACGAGCGGTGCCCGCGGCGACGACCACCCGGATGGGCGGCGCATCCTCCTCGTGCACGGCCTCGGCGCGAGCACCCTCTCCTGGTTCCCCGTGGCACAGGGGCTCGCCGACCGTCTCGGGGCCACGGTGACGGCACTCGACCTCGCCGGCCACGGACGGACGCGCGCGACGACGCGTCCCGCGACGATCGAGAGCAACCGCAACCTCATCGTCAGCTTCCTCGAAGCGCACGGCCCGGCGACGGTCTTCGGCAATTCGATGGGCGGCGTGCTCGGCGCCGGCGTCACGGCGCGACGTCCCGACCTCGTCGACGCGCTCGTCCTCGTGAACCCCGCGCTGCAGTGGCGCGGCGTGAAGTCGCGCGACTGGCGGCGGATCGGACGCTTCGTCCCGGTGATGGTCCCGTCGTTCGGGCACCGCGTCATCGCCACCCGCGCGAGAGCGCTCGGCCCCGAACGGCTCGTCGACCTCAGCCTTGCGATGAGCCTCCACGACCCCACGCTGCGCCGCCGTCTCGTCCATCTCGCCGCGGAGCGCTTCGCGTACCCCGAGGCGCCGCAGGCCTACGCTGATGCGGCGCGGACGCTGTTGCGCGAGCTCAACGACGGCGCCGACACCGACCTCGGGGTCGCGGCACGGGCGCGCCCGACGCTGCTACTGCACGGTGCGCTCGACCGGCTCGTGGCCGTCGACCTCGCACGGGCCGCCGCCGAGCGCCATGAGCACCTCGAGCTCCGGATCCTCGACGGCATCGGGCACGCGCCCCAGCTCGAGGACCCCGCGACGTTCCTCGAGGTCACCACCGCCTGGCTCGACCGCATCCCGGCGCCACACCCCGCCTGACCCCCGTCCCTGCGACCCGGGGCCTGGCCGGTGACCACGGTGGCGCAGCCGGTGACAGGATGGCGGGCGCAGCGACGGAGCAGGAGCCATGGGCGAGAGCGGTCGAGACGGCACACCACCGGCGTCCCCTGGCGCCGTCGTGCCCGGACTGCTCGACGAGCCTGTCCGCGCGCTCGTCACCGACCTCACCGAGATCCTCGAGGGCCTCGCCCGTCGGGCCGGGAAGGCCGCGGCCGCCGGGACGCTCGAGCGCGACGCCGCACTCGAGGCCCAGTCGGTCGCGGCATCGGTGATCGCCGCCGACGGGCACCCCTCCGACGCCGAGCTCACGGCGTTCGCCCGCGCGCTCGCGCCGTGGTTCGAGACGTTGCGGACGGCGACGCCGGAACAGCTGCGGGGAAGCGCGGCGATCCGCCAGCACCGGGCGTTCCCCGTCACGCCATCGCCGCTCTTCGAGACGATCGTCACGGCCGACGAACGGGAGCGGACCGCCGAGGCCTGGCGCTACTACGACGGTGCGCTCCGGGTCGCGCACGCCGTGTGTGCGATCGACACGACCCCGACCCGCGAGGAGCTACTCGCGGTCGACACCCTGCGGGCGATGCTCCTGCGGCGGATCGACGCCGCCGGGATCCCCCGCGATGCCCGGGCCGCCGGGCGGGGCGCGGCTGCGAAGCAGGCCGAAGCGCACGCCAACACGCTCGAGTCGCTGCTCCTCGAGCTCGATGGGCTCATCGGGCTCGAGGCGGTGAAGACGGAGGTCCGCCTCCTCACCAACCTCGTGCGCGTCGAGGGGCTGCGCCGCGAGCGCGACCTCCCGATCGTCGACCGCAGCCAGCACCTCGTGTTCGTCGGCAACCCGGGCACCGGCAAGACGACGGTCGCCCGCCTCCTCGCCCGCATCTACCGGGTCCTCGGCGTCGTCTCTCGCGGGCACCTCGTCGAGACCGACCGGTCCGGCCTCGTCGCCGGCTACGTCGGACAGACCGCGCCCAAGGTCCACAAAGCCTGCGACGACGCGCTCGGTGGGATCCTCTTCGTCGACGAGGCCTACGCACTCGTCACCGAGAGCGAGCAGGACTTCGGTGCCGAGGCCGTGGCCACGCTCCTCAAGCGCATGGAGGACGACCGCGACGACCTCATCGTCATCGTGGCCGGGTACCCCGAGCCGATGCGCGCCTTCCTCGACTCCAACCCCGGGCTGCGCTCACGGTTCTCGAAGACCATCGACTTCCCCGACTACACCAACGACGAGCTCCTGTCGATCTTCGAGTCCATCGGTGAGGCCCACCACTACCGCCTCGACGTGGACGCCCGGAGCGCGGTGCGCGCGTGCTTCGCGGCGTCGACGCGCGGGCCCACCTTCGGCAACGGCCGCCTGGCGCGCAACCTCTTCGAGGAGTGCGTCGCACGGCAGGCCACCAGGATCGTCGGCGATGCCGAGCCGACGAACGAGACCCTCGTGACCTTCGTCGCCGCCGATGTGCCACCGGTGCCCGCATGACCACCGGAGGGAGGCGACTGCTCGCCCTCGTCGCCGCGGTGGCGATGGTCGGTGCGGCCGTCGGGATCCGTTCCGCGATCGACGGTGACGCCTCGCCATCGGGCCCGTCGTCGGACGCACCGTTGCGTCTCCTCTGCGCCGACGAGCTGCGGGCCGTGTGCGACGACCTCGCGTCGACCACCGACGTGCAGGTGACCGTCGCATCCGAAGGCGACACCATCGCCGAGCTGAGCACGGTTCCCGACGGCGACATCCGACGCCTGGGATACGACGGATGGCTCACGTTCGAGCGCGACGCCGGGATCGTTCGCAACGCCCGCCGCCGCGCCGCGATCCGCGCCGCGATCGGCGTTCCCACCGAGCCCATCGGGCGCTCCCCCCTCGTGCTCGCCGTCTGGAACGACCGCAGCGCAGTCCTCGCCCAGCGATGCCCCGGTGTCGGGTGGCAGTGCCTCGGCGACGTCGCCGGCACCTCGTGGGCGGCCCTCGGTGGCGACGCAGGATGGGGCTCGGTCAAGCCCGGTCATGCCGACCCGCAGGCGACCGGCAGCGGGCTGGCGGTCATCGGTCAGGTCGCGACCCACTACTTCGCCCGCACCGACCCGTCCCGCGACGACTACGCCGACGACGGGTTCCTGGAGTGGTTCGGCCGGC
>JBKJJI010000031.1:0-9117 GCA_046598115.1 Acidimicrobiia bacterium
CACTCGGACAGGGCCTCGGCGAGGCCGAGACCGAGTGCCCAAGGAGCGTCCGCTCCCGAGCGTACGTGCGGCGGCTGCGGCACTCGCCGTGGCGACGACCATGGGTGGCCGAGCGGCTGGAGCGATCGACGGATTGGCGACGTCGCTGCGCGAGCAGCGGGGCGCCGACGCCGACGCCCGCGCCCTCTCGGCGCAGGCACGCATGTCGGCGGTCGTCGTGGGCGTCGCGCCGATCGGCTACCTGCTCTTCAGCGCCGTCGTCGACCCGGCGTCGGTCGAGATGCTCGTGGGCACATCGGTCGGAAGGGTGTGTCTGGTCGCCGGGCTCACGCTCGAGCTCGCCGGCGTGCTCTGGATGCGCCGCATCGTCGGGTCCACCGCATGATCTCGGTCCTGCTCGGGCTCGGCTGGGGTGTCCTCGCCGCGTCGCCGATCGTCGCCCGGGCGCATCGGCTCGGGGCCGGGGCGCGGGTGACACGCCTCGCGGAAGGCGCCGGGGCGCGCGTCGCCCGGCCACCGACGGCTACTCGGATCCGTGCGCACCTCCCGGAGCCACCGCGGGCGCTCCGGCACGTGGTCGCGGGCGCGATCGACCGAATCCGTCGACGTCGGACCGACCTGGAGATCGCCCGCGACCTGCCGGTCACGATCGACCTGCTCACGATCGCCGTGGTGTCGGGGTGCACGCCGTTCCTCGCGGTGGAGGTCGCAGCCCGCTGGGCGCCACCCGCTCTCGGACGCAGGCTCCACGACGTCTGCCGTTCGGTCGCGCTGGGGCGTTCGTTGTCGGAAGCGCTCGCGGAGATGGTGGTCGAGGTGCCGGCACTCGCGGGGGTCGCCGACGCGCTGCTCGTGTCGGACCGCCTCGGTGCGCCGGTCGCCGATGCCCTGGGCCGTCTGGCGGTCGAGCTGCGCGCCGACCTGCGACGGCGCGCCGAGGCACGGGCGCGCACCATCCCCGTCCGTCTCCTCTTCCCCCTCGTCTTCCTCGTGCTACCGGCGTTCGGCCTGCTGACCATCGTTCCCGCGGTGGTGGCAGGCCTGTCCGGATGAGACCACACGAACCGAGAGCCAAGAGAGAGGGAGGATGCGATGCACTGGGATGTGAGACGTCGACAGGCGTCGAAGGCACTTCGGCGGTTCCGGCAGGAGCTGGGCCAGACGACCGCCGAGTACGCGCTGGTGATCCTCGGGGCCGCCGCGGTGGCGACGGCGCTCATCACCTGGGCGGGCAAGAGCAACGCGATCAAGGGGCTGTTCGACAACGTCGTCGGGAAGCTCCTCGGGTGAACCGCCGCCGAGAGCGCGGTCAGGCCACCGTGGAGTTCGCGTTGCTGCTCCCCGTGGTGGTCATGGCCGCGCTGGCGGTCATCCAGGTCGCGCTGATCGTCCGCGACCACGTGAGCACGGTGCACGCGGCCCGCGAGGCGGTCCGAGCCGCGAGCGTGGATCCCGACCCGGGTGCGGCCACCCGCGCCGCCCGACGGGTGCTCGCGCGGGCGAAGGTGCACGTTGGTGCCCGCCCACCGGTCGGTGAGCAGATCACCGTGGAGGTCGATTTCGTCTCGCGGACGCGCCTCCCGCTGGTGGGTGCGCTCTTCCCGGACCCGACCCTGGAGGCGACGGCCGTGATGCGGGTCGAGCGGTGACCCGGGTGCGCACGGTGGGCGAGCCGTCGAGCCGGCGTGAACGCGGCGCGATGACGATCGTGGTGGGCTCGGTCTTGGCCGTGGGGATGCTCCTCTGTCTCGGCGTGGCGCGCGCAGGGGCCGGAGCCGTCGCGGCGGCGCGTGCCGACACAGCAGCGGACGCCGCGGCGCTGGCTGCGGCCGACATGGTCGCACTCGGGCGCGGCGCACGCGCCGCGCGGGCGGCCGCGGCGACCACCGCCGCGGCCAACGGGGCGCGGCTCACCGGGTGCTCGTGCTCGGGCACGCAGCTCACGGCGACCGTGGAGGTCGATGTCCCGGTCCTCGGTGCGGTGGCGCGCGCGCGCGCTCGCGCCGAGGTGTTCGGGTCAGGGCTCGAGGAGCTCGAGGAATGAGACGGCGGACGCTTTGTCGAGGTACTCGTTCCAGTTGCCGCACTTCGGCGACTGCACGCACGACGGGCAGCCCTCGTCGCACGCGCATGTCGCGATGAGCTCGCGAGCGGCTCGGAGGTGCTCGCCCACCCGGTCGAAGGCGAGCTCGGCGATTCCTGCACCACCCGGGTAGCCGTCGTACACGAAGATCGTCGGTGCGTCGGTCTCCGGATGGCGCGCCATCGACACGCCACCGACGTCCCATCGATCGCAGATCGCGAACAGCGGCAGCAGGCCGATGAGGGCGTGCTCAGCGGCGTGCACGGCACCGAGGACCCGGCCCGGTGCGATGCCGGCTCCCACGACCACCTCGGCGGTGGCGGTGTACCAGCACGCGCGAGTCGTGAGGGTCTTCGGAGGGAGGTCGAGCGGCACGGTCTCGATCACCTCGCGCGTGGAGGCGCGCTTGCGCTGGTAGGCGACGATCTGCGTGCTCACGCGTACGGTTCCGAGATGCGCGTGCCCGCGGCCGAGGCGCTCCGTCTGTTCTGACGACTCGATGGCGAGATCCGTCACCTCGCGCGTCTGGGTGTACTCGTCGAGGTCGTCGGCCGGCTCGAGCAGCGCGCGATGGTGTTCGGGCTCGAGCGCGGTCACGCGGAACTGGCGTCCCTGGTGCATGTAGACCGCACCTGGGTGCGCGACCTGCGGAGCGCGTGCGCTGTCGACCGTCCCGATCGTCTCGCCGCTCGGGTCGACGAGCTCGAGCTCGCGCCCGGTCCCGGTGCGGAGGCCGACCGATGGTGCCGGCGGCTCCCGGCCGGCCCAGTACATCTTCCCATCGCGGGGCTTCAGGCGATCGTCGAGCACGAGGGCGCGCACGGCATCGTCGAGGTGGTCACCGAACCACACGTCGTCACCCGGCTCGAGCGGGAGCTCGTGCGCCGCGCACCCGATCTGGGCCTCGAGCACGAACGGGTTGTCGGGGTTCGCCACCGCGGCCTCGGCGGGTCGATCGAACAGCTCGCCGGGGTGCTGTGCGTACCACTGGTCGAGCTGGTCGTCGCCGCAGACGAGCACCGCGGCGGCGCCTCGCGTCCCACGGCCGGCACGACCGAGCTGCTGACGGAACGACGCGAGCGTCCCGGGGAACCCGTTGACGACGATCGCGTCGAGGCCACCGACGTCGATGCCGAGCTCGAGCGCGCTCGTCGCCACGACGCCGCGCAGCGTGCCGTCGGAGAGCGACTGCTCGAGCTCGCGCCGTTCGGCCGGGAGGTATCCGGCCCGGTACGCCGCGACCGGGACCGCGGAGGTGTCGCCGCCCGGACCTGCGAGTGCGCCGCGAGCCTCGGCAGCGACGAGCTCGCACCCGCGTCGGCTGCGCGTGAACGCGAGCGTCTGGTGCCCAGCGGAGACGAAGTGCGCCAGGATCGACGCGGTCTCGCTGTTCGCGGATGCGCGGATCCCGGTGTGGGGCTCGACGAGTGGGCGCTGCCAGCAGACGACGCCGCGCTCGGGGGTGGGACTCCCGTCAGCCACGACCGGTTCGATCGCCGTGCCCGCAAGCGTGCTCGCGAGCATGCCGGGGTTCCCGATCGTCGCCGAAGAGAAGCACAGCGTCGGGTCGGAGCCGTAGTGCGCGCACAGTCGGCGGAGCCGCCGCAGCACGTGGGCGACGTGGCTCCCGAAGACGCCGCGGAGGGTGTGGAGCTCGTCGACGACGACGTAGCGGAGCCGCATCAGGAACGTCGCCCACCGCTCGTGGAACGGGAGGATCGCCATGTGGAGCATCTCGGGGTTGGTGAGCACGACGTTGGCCTGCCTGCGTACCCGGACCCGATCGTCGGGAGGGGTGTCGCCGTCGTAGGTCGCAGCGACGAGGTCGGGGAGCAGCCACTCCCGGAACCGACGCAGCTGGTCCTGGGCCAGGGCCTTCGTCGGGTAGACGAGGAGCGCGGTCGCATGCTCACCTCGTGCGACGGCGTCGGCGATCGGTACCTGGTAGCAGAGCGTCTTCCCCGAGGCGGTGCCGGTTGCCACGACGACGCCCTGTCCGTCGCGCAGGAGATCGATCGCGCGGGCTTGGTGGCCGTAGAGGTGCGGTGTCCCGAGGTCGGCCAGGCGGCGCACCACGTGCTCGTGCAACGGCTCGGTCGGCTCGCCGCGCTCCTCGGATCTGGCGGGGACCCGGCGCGTGAACGCGACGCGGTCGGCGAGGAGCGGGTCGTCGGTCAGCGCGTCGAGGGTCGTGAGGGCGTCGGGCCCGTCTGTCCCGGTGGCGCGCGGCGGGACCGTCAGTGGGTCTGCAGGATCCCGTCGTCCGCGAAGTCGCGGAACAGCTCCGCGCCGCCGGGCCCGACGACGAGGTTGGTGCCGCTGCCACCCCCGATGGGGATCGTGACGTTGCGGATGGCCGCCGGATCGATCGACAGGCCGAGGCGGCCGAGGCGGAACATGTCGGTGAGCGACACGTTCTCGGTCACGACGTGGCGCGCGAGCGTCGCGACGAGGCGGAGGGCACCGGCGTCGCCGGGGTTCTGTGCGCGCAGGGTCGCCAACGTCGCCAGGATGATCAGCCCCTGGTTCTCGGACCGCTTGATGTCGCCCTCGATCGGGTAGTCCTTCCGGTTCCGGGAGATCGCGAGCAGGCTCGGGCCGCCGAGGTGCTGAGGCCCTGCAGGGAAGACCGCACCCGAGTCCTTGTCGTCCATGGCGATCGGCACGTCGATGTCGACCCCACCGATCTCGTCGACGAGGTTGACGAACCGCGGGAAGTTGACGGTCATCGCGTACTGGATGGTGATGCCCATCATCCGGTTGAGCTGGTCGACCATTCCCTGGAGGCCCTGGAGCGCGTAGTACGCGTTGATCTTGTCGCCGCTCGGCGCCTGCGTGTCGCGCGGCACGTTGATGATCGTCGCCTGGCGCGTGGCGGGGTTCACGCCGATGACGTGGATCGCGTCCCCCAGGCCCTTGTCGGCGTCGGTGCGGCCGTCGTTGCCGAGTGCGAGGAAGAAGAACGGCGCGTCGGGCACGCCGCTGAACTCGGCGTCACCCACCTTCGTGAGCTGGAACCACACCGCACCGCTCGCCACGGTGGGGCGTCCCAGGGCGAGCCACGCGGCTGCCAGCGACGTCACGACGAGCATCCCGCAGAGAGGGATCGCGATGAGGAGACGGAAGGCTGCGTGGCGCCGCGTCGAGCCGGTCACGACGCGACCGCCGTCGCCAGGGTCGTGGTCGTCGTCGGGCCCAAGGCCTTCCCCCCGCGCTCCGTGCTGATCGTCCATCCGGTGATCTTCCATGCGCCGGCCGCGTCGGGTGTGAGCACCAGGGAACCGGAGCGGACGACCTCGAGTCGGCCCTTCTTGGTCTGCGCGGTGACCGTGAACGCGACCGTGGTGCTGACGAGCACGGGTGTGCCCTCGGCATCGGCCAACGCGGTCATCGCGACGGGAGGTGTCGCGACCTTCACCTTGCCCACGGCCTTGGGAAGCCCTTCGTCGAGGAGGAGCGTGCGGTCGGTGCCGGCGAGACGGGTGATCGCGCCGGCATCGAACACGGTGGCGAGGGTGGCCTCGGCGGCGGCCCCCTTGCGGAGCGGGTTGACGATGCCGTGGTCGACGTAGGCACCGAGCGTGGACAGCACGAGGTCGCGCACGTCGGTCGGGAACTCCATCGGGGCACCGACCGCCTCGACCAGGAGCTCGCCCGCCTGGAGGTCGACGGAGGTGGAGGCGTGGAGCACAGGCCCGGTCTCCTTGCTCGAGTCGGTGCGAAGGACGAGGAAGGCGGCTCCCGCGATCACGATCACGCCGAGGATCGCCAGCACGGTGACGAGCACGGTGCGCCCCCGTCCGGAGCGCGCATCGGTCGGCCGCCCACGCGGGGCCTGGGCCGCGGGGGGGGTGACGGTGGTCGTGCGCGGCGCGCCGGTCGGTGGGGAGCCGGGCGCCGGCGACCCGGTGGGCGCCGGTCGCCGCGGCGGCGGCTCGACAGGGCTGGTGCCGACCGACGGACCTGAATCGACCGGCGGACCTGGCTCGGGACGCGGCTTGCGGGGAGGGGGAGGGGGAGCAGTCATGCGACCGGATGAGGATACCGGCGCGCGTGCCTCGTCCCCGGGTCAGGGCGCGCAGTACCGTCGCGGGCATGGCGCTGAAGAACGTGGTCCGGCGGTTGACCACCTCGGTCGAGGAGCTCGACCGCGAGGATCTCTGCGAGTTCTGCGACGGGCTCGGCCTGCTGCCGACCACGGAGATCGTGGCGCGTCAGCCGGTTCGGGTGGGAGGCGAAATCCGTTCGGTGCGGGTGGTGCCGCGCGCCGGTGCACCGGCCCTCGAGGCCACGGTGACCGACGGCCGCGGGACGGCGACCGCAGTCTTCCTCGGGCGGCGCAAGATCCACGGCCTGGCCCCCGGCCGGAGGATCGTGCTCGAGGGGATGGCGGCGCGTCACGCGAACCGGTTCCTCATCTTCAACCCGCGGTACACGCTCGTTCCCTGACCGCACCCGGGGCCGCGTCGGGCGCGCCGAACGCCGGGTCAGGTTCCCGTGAGCAGGCGACGGACGTCGTCCTCTGAGTCGGGCGTCACCATCGCCAGCACCTCGTCGCCCGCTTCGAGGATCGTGTCGCCGCGTGGCATCACGACGTGCTCGTCGCGCACGATCGCGACGAGCGTCGAGTCGCGCGGGAGCTCGAGCTCCGAGATCGACCGGTCGATCACGGCGGCGTCGTCGGCGAGCGTCACCTCCACGAGCCGCGCCTTGCCCCCCTCGAACTGGAGGATCCGCACGAGGCGACCGACCGTGACGGCCTCCTCGACGAGCGCGGTGATGAGATGGGGTGTCGACACGGAGAGGTCGACGCCCCAGTTCTCGTTGAACAGCCACTCGTTGCGCGGCTCGTTCACCCGGGCGATCACCCGCGGCACGGCGAACTCGGTCTTGGCGAGGAGCGAGACCACGAGGTTGTCCTCGTCGTCGCCGGTGGCCGCGACGATGACATCGCAGCTCTCGAGTCCCGCCTCGCGCAGCGACGCGACCTCGCACGCGTCGCCCACGAACCACTCGACGCCCCCCACCGTGGTCGCCCGTTCCCTCACGGCGGGCTCCTGCTCGATGAGCAGCACCTCGTGGCCCGCCGAGATCAGGTCGTTGGCGATGTAGACGCCTACGGCGCCTGCTCCTGCGATCGCGACGCGCATCAGTGCTCCGGTCCCTGCTCGAGGCGCTCCTGCAGCGAGGCCAGCGCCTCCACCCCGGCGACGAAGTGGAGGACGTCGCCCTCCTGACCGACGGTGTCCGTCCCCACGACTTCGGCTGCACCGAACCGGGAGACCGCGGTGAGCCAGAACGAACCGGCCTCGTTGAGGTTCGAGAGCTTGGCTCCGCACCACGCTGCCGGGATCCCGAACGAGGTCATCGCCACCTTGCCGCTCGGGTCGACCCAGTCGTGCGTCCGCTCGCTGGACGGGATGAGCCGGCGCAGCACCTGGTCGGTCGTCCAGCTGACGGTCGCGACGGTCGGGATGCCGAGGCGCTGGTAGATCAGCGCACGGCGCGGGTCGTAGATGCGCGCCACCACGCGCTCGATTCCGAAGTTCTCGCGAGCGATCCGCGCAGCGAGGATGTTAGAGTTGTCGCCACTCGTCACCGCAGCGAGCGCTTCGGCGCGCTCGATTCCCGCCTCGCGGAGGTGGTCGCGGTCGAAGCCGAAGCCGACCACCTGCTGCCCGGCGAATTGCTTCGGGAGTCGGCGGAACGCTGCGGCGCGCTTGTCGACGATGGCGACCGAGTGTCCTGATTGCTCGAGGACGGCGGCGAGCTCGCTTCCCACCCGCCCGCAGCCCACAACTACGACGTGCACACCGCCTCCGAGATCTCCTGGCCTGGTCTGGTCTGCGATGCTATCGACGGTTCGAGGACGGGGGCGGGTCGAGAGCGATGACGAGGTCGAGAGCGATGACGGGCCATGACCGTTGGTCAAGGATGTCGGGGGTTGCGTGGCGTTCGTGAAGCGTGTCCTCGTCGGCCGTCCGATCCGGACGGCCGACGCGGAGCACCAGCGCATCCCCAAGGTCGTCGGGCTCGCCGTCTTCTCCTCCGACGCGATCTCGTCCTCGGCGTACGCGACCGAGGAGATCCTCTTCGTGACCGCGATCGGCGCCTCGAGCCTGGCGCTCGGCCTCGACATCCTCCTGCCGGTCGCCATCAGCGTCGCCGTGCTGCTCGCGATCGTGGTGTCGTCGTACCGCCGGACGATCTTCGCCTACCCCGGTGGCGGCGGTTCTTACGTCGTGAGCCGCGAGAACCTCGGAACGAACGCGTCGCTCGTCGCAGGCGCGGCGATCCTCGTCGACTACGTCCTCACCGTCGCGGTCTCGGTGTCGGCGGGGGTCGCGGCGATCGTCTCGATCCCCGAGTTCGAGGGTGCCGGTGGATCGCGCGTGCTGCTCGGGGTCGCGCTCATCGGGCTGATCACGCTGATGAACCTGCGGGGGATGAAGGAGTCGGGGCGCGTGTTCGCGGTCCCCACCTACCTCTACATCCTGACCCTCGGAACGATGATCGTGGCGGGGCTCATCGGGAGCTACTTCGGGGATCTCGGCCAGGTCCCGTTCGATTCCGACGCGTTCGAGGGGCGCCTCGAGGCCGGCGGAACCCTCGGGCTGTTCCTGGTCCTGAAGGGCTTCTCGTCGGGTGCGGTCGCGCTCACCGGGATCGAGGCCATTGCCGACGGCGTGCCCGCGTTCCGTCGTCCCGCGCCCCGAAACGCGGCGATCACGCTCGCGGCGATGGCGTTGCTCCTCGGGTCACTCTTCCTCGGCACCGCGTTGCTCGCCGAGCGTCTGCACCCGTACCCGAGCCACGACCAGACCGTGCTCGCACAGATGGGCGTCGTCGTCTTCGGCGACGGCCCGATGTTCTTCCTGTTGCAGATCGCGACCGCGGCGATCCTCGTGCTCGCGGCGAACACGGCGTACGCGGACTTCCCCCGCTTGTCGTCGATCATCGCCCGCGATGGCTTCCTGCCCCGCCAGTTCGCGAATCGTGGTGACCGGCTCGTGTTCTCCAACGGCGTGTTGTTC
>JBKJJI010000288.1:0-3990 GCA_046598115.1 Acidimicrobiia bacterium
CCCCATGTCGGCGTGCTGTTCGACAACATCCCCGAGTTCCCGATGTGGCTCTGCGCGGCCGCGATGATCGAGGCCGTCGTCGTCGGGATCAACCCGACGCGCCGCGGCGCCGAGCTCGCACGCGACATCACCCACACCGACTGCCAGCTCGTCGTCACCGAGGGTCGCCATCTCGGGCTGCTGGAAGGCCTTGACCTCGGTGCGGCCGCCGGGAACCTGCTCGACGTCGACTCCGACGACTACCGCGCCGCGCTCGCGCCGTACGCCGGCGCGGCACTCCCTGACGAGCCGGTCGACCCGGCCGCGCTCTACCTGCTGCTCTTCACCTCGGGCACGAGCGGCGCACCGAAGGCGTGCCTCATGTCGCAGGCCCGGCTGCTCGGGTCGAGCGCGCTCCTCACCGAGATGCTCGGGCTCGGCCCCGGCGACGTGATGTACCAGGTGATGCCGCTGTTCCACTCGAACGCGATCATTACCACGTTCGCGCCGTGGGTCATCTCCGGCGCGACGGCCGTGATGCGGCGCCGCTTCTCGGCGTCGGGGTTCCTCCCCGACGTGCGCGAGCACGGCGTCACCTACTTCAACTACGTCGGCAAGCCCCTCTCCTACATCCTCGCGACGCCCGCGCAGCCCGACGACGCCGACAACACCCTGAAGTTCGTCTTCGGCAACGAGGCCGCCGACCTCGACATCGATCGGTTCTCGAAGCGCTTCGGTGTCCCCGTGATAGACGGCTACGGATCCACCGAGGGCGGCGCGAACATCAGCCGCTCCCCCGACATGCCCAAAGGCGCGCTCGGCATGGGACCGGAAGGCACGGCAATCGTCGACTCGGCGACCGGTGAGGAGTGCCCGCGGGCGGCCTTCGACGAGCACGGACACTTGTTGAACGCGGAGGAGGCGATCGGCGAGATCGTCAACAAGGCCGGCGCGGCGACCTTCGAGGGCTACTACAAGAACGACGAGGCCAACGCGGCCCGGGTGCGCGACGGCTGGTACTGGACGGGCGACCTCGGTTACCGCGACGACGCCGGGTACTTCTACTTCGCGGGACGCGACTTCGAGTGGCTGCGCGTCGACGGCGAGAACTTCTCGGCCGCGCCCGTCGAGCGCATCCTCGCCCGGCACCCCGACGTGGTGCTCGCGGCCGTCTACGCGGTCCCCGACGAGGAGGTCGGCGACCAGGTCATGACTGCGATCGAGCTGCGCCCCGGCGCCACGTTCGATCCCGACGACTTCGACGAGTTCCTCTCCGAGCAGTCCGACCTCGGCACGAAGTGGGCGCCGCGCTACGTCCGCATCGCCGCCGAGATGCCCAAGACCGAGACCCAGAAGGTGCTGAAGCGCCAGCTGCGGCGCGAGCACTGGATGGTCGACGATGTCGTCTTCTGGCGGGAAGCCAAAGGCACGCCCCTGCGCCCGATGACCGACGCCGACCGCACCGAGTTGCACGCCCGGTTCGCGGCACGCGACCGGAGCGACCAGCTCGAGCGGCTCTGAGGCGTCAGTACCGGCGATCGGGGTCAGGCGGACAGGTCCGCGAGTGCCGCCTCGGCGAGCGCCTCGAGCGCCTCGACGGTGTCGGCCTTCGTATCGAGGTCGTTCATCTGCACGACGAAGAGCGTCTTCCCGGTCACGACGGTGACGGTGGGCGGTACGACCTCGAGGTCGTAGAAGGCGATCTTGGCACCCGAGAGCCCGCGGAGCTTCACGGCACTCGGCTCCCGCACGTTCTCGGCGATGTCGCGCTTGGCCCGTCCGCGGTACCGCTCGACGCTGAGCAGCACGACGGTCCGCTCGGAGCGGTCGGCCACCGCACCCCGGACGAACCATCGGCACAGCCGCTCGCCCGCCCGCACCGGCGCCCCGGTGCCGCCTCCGACGGCGTCCTCGATCTCGGTCGTGCTGAGCGCCGAGCACGGGTTGCGCTGCTGCATCGGGCGAGCGGCGGATGCCGGGCCACCCGACGCGACGATCACCCCGGCGGCCATCACCCCGGCAACCATCACCCCGGCAACCATCACCCCGGCAACCATGACGGCGACAGCTGCTCTGCGATGCATGGTGCCAGTGTCCTTCGGCGTTCCGGGCTCTGTCGACCCGGAGCGAACGGGACCGTTAGCGTCCCCCGCATGATCGATCTCAGCGAGCGGGTCGCCGTCGTCACCGGGTCGGGGCGCGGCATCGGGCGGGCCGAGGCGATGCGCCTCGCCGCCTACGGGGCGCGGGTCGTCGTGAACGACCTCGGGGTCGCCACCGACGGCAGCGAGACCGGCGAGGCCCCGGCCGACGAGGTCGTCGCCGAGATCCGCGCCGCGGGCGGCGAGGCGGTCGCTGACCGGTCCGACATCGCCACCATCGAGGGCGGCGAGGCCGTGATCGCCCGAGCGGTCGACGAGTGGGGCCGCGTCGACATCGTCGTGAACAACGCCGGCTTCGGACGACCCCGCATGGCGTTCAACCTCTCGGCCGACGAGTGGGACGACGTGATCCGCGTCCACCTGCGAGGCACGTTCGCGGTGACGGGTCCGGCATGTCGCTGGTGGCGCGCCGAGCACAAGGCGGGCCGTGGCGGCTACGGGCGCGTCATCAACACCTCGACCGGCCTCCTGCTCCTGGGCGGCGCCGGCCAGTCGAACTACGTCGCCGCGAAGGCCGGTGCACTGGCGTTCACGGAGGCGCTCGCCACCGAGATGGCGCCGTACGGGGTGACCGCGAACTGCATCATGCCGTCGGCCGCGACCCGCCTCGCGAACATCGGTTGGCGCGTCAGCCGCAACGCGGCGCTCCAGGAGGCCGAGTTCGACCCGACCGACCCCATCCACGTCGCCGAGATGATCAGCTACCTCGCGTCTCTCGAGGCGGGCTGGCTCTCCGGGCAGTGCTTCCAGGTGCGGGGCGGGATCGTCGAGCACGTCCAGACGTTCGTCGTCGACCATGTGGTGGAGCGAGTCGACGCCGGCTGGACCGCCCCCGACCTGGCCGCCGAGATCCCCCGCATGTTCGGCGCCGGCGCCCGCCGTTCCGACCCACCCCCCAAGGAGTGGCAAGACCAGTACCGCCAGAAGGGCACCGCCTCCACTTCTCTTTGATGCGTCTCTCACCCGCCTCTGGCGGGGTGCCGGTTGTTGGGGGGCGACGCATGTCCGAGAATGCTGGGGTTTCCCGTCCTCCACGTTCGGAGCTGACCATGGAGCTCGACCGCCTGCACCGCACACTGGAGGGCGCGCGCGACGCGAGCACCGTCCGGCGCGTCTATGGCGACCCAGTCGAGCGCGGCGGCGCGCTCGTGATCCCCGCAGCCGCGGTGCGCGGCGGCGGTGGGGGCGGCGGAGGCGGCGGGCCCCAGCCGTCCGGCGAGATCGGCGAGGGATCCGGGTTCGGGTTCGGGATGGAAGACCGCCCGGTCGGTGCGATCGCGCTCCTCGCGGTCCGCTCCCTGGTCCGGCCGCGCCGTCGTCGCGAGAAGCGCCGATGAGCGTCGGGGATCTCCCACGAGGAGGTTCGGGCGTCTTCGACGCCGACTCCCACTTCATGGAGCCGCCCGATCTCTGGGCGGACCACATCGAGCCCGCGTTCGCCGGTCGCGAGCCCGTCGGCTCCACCGACCGCGGCGCGACGGTCGTCGACGGTGACCGCCGCGTCCCCACCGTGCGCTGGCGCAGCCGGGCCGGCGGCCTCGCCACCCTCAACGAGGAGTGGGCCACCACCTACCGCCGCTACGACGAGCGCGGCTGGGATCCGGAGGCGTACGTCCTCGCGATGGACGACCAGGGCATCGACCGCATGGCCCTCTATCCGAGCCGCGGCCTCATGCAGGTCGCGGCGTGGGGCCTCGACCCGCACCTCGCCGCGGGTGTCGTGCGCGCCTACAACACGTGGGCCGCGACGTTCGTCGCGCACGTTCCCGACCGCCTGACCGACGTCGTTCAGGGCGAGCTGGCCGACGGCGGTCAGGCGGTCGGGAACGTGCGCGACGAACGTCGCGGC
>JBKJJI010000304.1:0-19704 GCA_046598115.1 Acidimicrobiia bacterium
CATGTACGCCCGACCCAAGCTCTCGCTCAAGCCGAGCGAGCTCATCCGTCGCCAGGCCTCGGCCACGTTCATGCTCGACCCGGTCGCGATCAACAACCGGTACGTCACCGGGCTCGAGACCCTCATGTGGGGCAACGACTACCCGCATCCCGAGGGCACCTGGCCCGCGTCCCAGGCGGCCGCGGCGGAGCAGTTCGCCGATCTCCCCGACGACGAGCTGGCCCAGATCGTCGGCGGCAACGCCGCCGAGGTGTTCGGCTTCCAGCTCGCCTGAACGCGCGTCCGTCGATCAGGCCTGGCGCCGACGGCGCTGGAGCAGCACGACGCCCACGGCCGCGCCGACACCGATGACGCCGATGACGCCGACGACGATCGGGACGAGCAGGCTCGAACCCTCGTCGTCGGGAGTCCCCCGCGCCCGTCGCGACTCGGCGATCTCCACATCGGGAGCCGATGTCGTGGTGGTCGCTGCGGCGGTCTCGGTGACCGTGACGGAGACCTCCCCGGTCGCGGCCGGGTCGGTCGCGGTCGCCCGTACCGTCCACGCGCCCGGCCACGGGAACGTGAGCGTCGCCTCGTAGCGCCCGTCGCCCACCTCGACGAGTGGAGTCAGCGCGACGATGGCGCCGTCCGGTCCCGTCGCGTCGACGTTCACGCCGGCACCGATCGCCACCTCGCTGTCGTTCTCGAAGATGACCGTGACGCGCACGAACGCCTGGAGCGATCCAGTCGGTGTCGCTTCGACCTGCATCTTCCCGTCGTCACCGTGCGCCGCTGCCACCATGCCGCTGGCGACGACGGCAGCACTGGCGAGCGCGAGCAGCAGCGCTACTCGGGAGATCGAACGTCGATCACGGGGCTCCGCCATCCGGCGATGCTCGCGAAGAGGACCCCGGTGCGGCGAATCCTCCACCCCGGGGTCCTCGACGCGAACGACGCCCCTAGCGCCAGGAACGTCCACCGTTCTCGATGAGCGGGAGTCCGTCGGTGCCCTCCGGGTGAACCGCTGCGAGCAGCTTGCACGCGTCCACGGCGGCCTGGATCGGGCTCTTGATCGCCTTCTTGCCCGCCGACTCACCCGTCCCGAAGAAGACGATGAAGTCGCACGCCGCGGCGCACGAGAGCAGCGCCTGGTCGGTCTCGACCTTCGCGAGCTTCCCCTTCTGGGCGGTGATCGCCAGGACGCCGCACACCGTCGCGCACGACCTCGACGCATCCGCGACGACGTTGCGACTCCGGCCCGGGCCCGCGGGCACCGTACCGGCGACGAGCGCGTCGCACGCCTCGATCGCGGTCGGGGCGTCATTGCCGATGCCCCGGTCGACGGACGCCGACGCGCCGGAGGCACTCAGGACCACCATGGCGGCGACCCCGAGCCCGAGCAGCGCCCGGCCCGTCCTGCGGTGCCGAGGTCGGCCCTTCTTTGTGCGGTCCATTGCCCACTCCTTCGTCTGTCGAACGCTATTAGTGAGCAAATTATCACTCTTAGTGGTTTCAGTCCAGAGAAACCTTCCGGGATTACCACTATCCGTGGTAAAGTTCTCACGATGAGTCGCCGATACCCCCTCCAAGCCCGGGAACTCGCCCGAGCTGGCCAACCCAAGAGACGGGGCAGGCAATGAAGCCGCGCAGGGCGCTGACCACGGGGCTCGTGGCCCTCACGATGGCTGTCGCAGTCGTCCTCGCGGCACCCGTCTCGGCCTCCCCCGTACCCGCCCCGGGTCCCGGACCCGCGTCGGTGCCGGGAAGGTCCTCGGACGGCCGGAACCACCCGCCCCTGGAGGTGGCCCAGGCACCCGGTGGGGTCCGCCACCCCCTCGAGCTCAACGTCTTCGCGTACGACGGCGTGACCCCCCTCGTCACCACGACCGCCGGCCCGAGCGGGTACTTCCCCTCGACCATCCGCAACATGCTCAAGCTCACCGGCGACGGGACCGGTCAGACGATCGCCATCGTCGCCGCGTACGACCACCCCTACATCGCAGCCGATCTCGCCACCTTCAACGCGACCTTCGGCCTTCCCGCGCCACCGAGCTTCAAGAAGGTGAGCCAGACGGGGAGCACGACGGCACTCCCCGCGCCGAATGCCGGGTGGGCCCTCGAGATCGCCCTCGACGTGCAGTGGGCGCACGCGATAGCGCCCAAGGCGAGCATCCTCCTCGTCGAGGCCAACAGCGCCAGCTATTCCGACATGATGACGGCGCTCACCTACGCGGCGACCAAGAGCACCGCGAGCGTCATCTCCAACAGTTGGGGGTCGACCGAGTTCTCCACCCAGTCGACCTTCGACGCGAGGTGCAAGCTCACCGCCAAGCTGTGCGTCTTCTCGACCGGCGACTACGGCAACCCCGGCTCGTATCCCGCGTACAACCCGTTCGTGCTCGCCGTCGGTGGCACGACCCTGAACCTGTCGATCGCGCTCGACGGATCGACCCTGGTGAACTCCGAGACCGCCTGGTCCGGATCCGGCGGCGGGGTGAGCCTGTACGCGGCCAAGCCGTCGTATCAGAACGCGGTGAACCCGTACACCAAACGGGGCACGTCGGACGTGAGCTACAACGCCGACCCCTCGACCGGCGTCCCGGTATACAGCAGCTACCCGTACAACGGGCAGGTCGGTTGGTTCCAGATGGGCGGGACCAGCGCCGGCGCACCCCAGTGGGCCGGGATCCTCGCGGTCGCCAACCAGCAACGGCTCGCCGCCAGTAAGAAGGTGCTCGCAGCCCAGCCCACCGCCGGCGTGTTCATGGCCCACACGAACATCTACGCGCTCACCACCGGGATGGCCGACATCGTCTCGGGATCGAACGGACCCTGCGGAACCCTCTGCACCGCCAGAACGGGCTTCGACTTCGTGACCGGCAAGGGCAGCCCGAGATCGGGCATCGACGCCGCGCTCAAGGCCAGGCCCTAGCGCTCACTTCAGGCGCTTGGCCACGAGCTTGGCGAGCTCGGTCTGCTCGGTGCGCAACGTGGGCTGGTCCTTGTCGATGTTGATGTTGGCGAGCGAGAACGACGCCCGCTTCGCGATGGCCCAGATCGAGACCGCGTCGCCGGTGGCGCTCAACTGGAAGAACGCTTCCTGACCGACGCCGGTCACCGGCTCCACGGAGCCGCCACCGACCGGGGTGTCGCGGGTGAACTCGAACTGGTCCACACGGTCGGTGATGTAGACGCTGAGCGAGACCTCGTCGCCGACATCGTTCGTCCACCTGCAAGCCACGGAGTTCTGTCCCTTGCCCGCCACGCTGTTGCTGTCACCACCCTCATAGGTCAGCGCCACCGGCGCCGCGACGATCGCCTCGATCTGCGCCGGCTTGAGCAGCTTCTTGCACGCCAGCTTCTTCTTCTTGTCGACGACACCCGCGCCACCCGCGACCGCAGACACGAGCACAGCAAGCACGAGGACGGTCACCATCGTGATTCGCACCAACTTGGACAAGGCGGGCAACCTCCAGGAGTCGATCGTTGACAGAACGGACCGTACTTTGTTCGACGTCACGAACCCCCGCTGCTCGAGCGACGCTTGACGCCGAAACGCCGTGGAACGGGTCAGGTGGCGGAGCTGACGATCCACATGGCGTAGTACTGGGCGCCGCCGCCGTATGCGTGGCCGAGGGCACGCCGGGCGCCGTCGACCTGGTGCTCACCCGCCATCCCCCGCACCTGGAGCGCGGCCTCGGCGAAGCGCACCATCCCCGACGCGCCGATCGGGTTCGACGAGAGCACACCGCCCGACGCGTTCACGGGCATCTTCCCGCCGAGGGTCGTCGTGCCGTCCTCGACGAGGCGCCAGCCCTCGCCCTTGTCGGCGAAGCCCAGGCTCTCGAGCCACATCGGCTCGTACCACGAGAAGGGCACGTAGATCTCCGCGACGTCGATGTCGGTGCGCGGGTTCGTGACGCCCGCCTTCCGATACAGCTCCTCGGCGCACATGCTCGACGCGGCCGGGTTCACCATGTTCCGGCCACCGAAGTTGTTCGCCTCGCTGCGCATCGCCGTCGCGTCGACCCAGGCGATGGGGTTCGGCGCGCTCTTCGCGGCATCCTCGTTCACGAGCACCACCGCGCACGCGCCGTCGGACGACGGGCACGTCTCGGAGTACCGGATCGGGTCCCAGAGCATCGGCGACTCGACGATCGACTCGAACGTCAGGTCGTGCTGCTGGAGATGCGCGTACGGGTTCTTCAACGCGTGCTGCCGGTCCTTGAACACGACCTGGCAACCCGTGAGCTCCGGTGCCTTGCTCATCGCCATGTAGCGGCGGATGATCGGAGCGAAGTACCCACCGGCACCCGCGTTGATCGACGTCTGGAACGGCGACGGCAGCGACAGCGCCCACATCGCGTTGGAGTCGCTCTGCTTCTCGAAGCCGAGCGCGAGCACGCGCTGGTGCACCCCGGACTCGATCAGCGACGTGGCCACGATCGCAGTCGAGCCGCCGACCGATCCGGCGGTGTGCACGCGCAGCATCGGTTTGCCGACCGCGCCGAGTGCCTCGCCGAGGATGAGCTCGGGCATCATCACGCCCTCGAAGAAGTCGGGCGCCTTGCCGAGCACCACGGCGTCGATGTCGTCCCAGCCGAGGCCGGCGTCATCGAGCGCGCGGAGGGCCGCTTCCCGCACGAGGCCGGCGATCGACACGTCCTTGCGGGCCGACTGGTACTTCGTCTGGCCGACACCGATGACAGCACACCGCTGCTTCGCCATCACTCCCCCTCCAGCACGCACGCAAGGTTCTGCTGGAGCCACGGGCCGCTCGTCGCGTGGGCGAGCGCACGGTCGGCATCGCCGCGGTGGATGCGCGCCGCCGCCTCACCGATCCTGGTCAGGCCGGAACCCATCATCACGTGACCGTTCAGCGATCCGCCCGACGGGCTGATCCGCGTGGCGTCGGGGTCGAGACCCATCGCCCGGGTGAGCAGGTGCTCCTGGAAGGTGAAGGGCGCATCGAGCTCGGCGATGTCGAGCCGGTCGGCCCCTGCTCCAACCGCTTGCGCCGCGAGCTCGGCCGACGCCGCCCGTCGCGGATCGCGGGCCCCGAGGTGGTGCATGTCCATCCGGTGATCGATGCCGCGGATCCACGCCGGCCGGCTGCAGACGTCGCGCGCGACATCGGCGGTCGCGAGGATCACCGCAGCTCCCCCGTCGGCCCGCTCGGGGATGTCGTGCGCACGCAGCGGGTCGTGGACGAAGGGCGTGGCGAGCAATGCCGCCACATCGGGCGCACCCGAGCGCACGGCGTTCGGGTTGCCCTGGGCGTCGGCCTGGGATCGGGCGGCGATCTCCGCCATCACCTGCTCGGTCACGTCGCCGGCGTCGAGCATCGCCCGGGCCTGGAGACCGGCGAGGCCGATCGCGTCGGGCCACAGCGGTGCCACCACGTAGGGGTCGAGCTGGGTGGCGAGCACGTCGCGCAACGAGCCGGGCGACGACTTGCCGTAGCCGTACACGAGCGCCGTCTTCGCCTCTCCGAGCTGGAGCTTGACCCATGCCTCGTAGAGCGCCCATGCGCCGTCCATCTCGACGTGGCTCTCGACGATCGGCGGGACGGGACGGGTGGCGTCGACGGACATCACGAACGAGAACGCGGCGCCGGCAAGGAAGTCCGACGACCCCGAGCACGTGAAGTCGATGTCGTCGGGGCCGAGACCGGTCTCGGTGCGCACCGACTGGAACAGCGGCGCCATGAGCTCGAGCTCGTTGTCGGCGAGCTCGCGCGCCTGACGGACCGAGTATCCGACGACTGCGACGTCGATCACGGCGTCCCCACGATCTCGTACGACTCGATCACGTGGTCGGGCTCGCCCGTCGGGATCCACGAGCTGATGTTGTTCGCCGACTCGGTGAGCTCGGCATCCGGGCGCCACACCGCTTCGACACGTAGTCCGAGCTTCACGTCGTCGGGGGCGATACCGGTGACGAGCCCGATGAAGCCGACGTTCGCTCCGTCGAGGACGATCCAGGCGCTGACGTACGGGAGCTCGAGGTCGTCGCGCCCGGGGATCGGTACCCGGGTCACACAGAACGACTCCACGTACCCACGGTCCGCCACCTCGACGAGCTCCGTGGTCGGCAGGCCCGAAGTCGGCGTGGCCCCGCGCGGAGGGACGAACACCTGGCCGGTCGTGGGGCAGCGCTCGCCGATGATGCGCTTCTGCTTCATCGCCCGGAGGTAGGCACCCATGTGGCGACCGGACGACGCGAGGTACTCCATGCGCAGCGGGGTGGCCACGCCTTCCACGAGCTCGACCTCGCGCAGGCGCTCGGGGAGCACGACGGCCGGTGCGGTGACCGCGAACGGATCCTGTGCGCTCATGATGCCTCCGCCACGAAGCACTCGATGTCGGAGATCTGGCCGACACGCTCGGCCCGCCACCGGGCGCGCACCCGCATCCCGGTGGAGATGCCGGAGGGATCGTCGGCGCACACGGCATGGAGCATCGGCGTGTCGGCGCCGTCGAGCTTGATCAGGGCCCAGGCGAAGGTTCCTTCGATCGTCTGGTTCGCACGGGGCAAGCCGTTCCAGCACCAGGTGGTCACCACGCCGTCGTCGGCGACCTCCACGATCTCCGTGAGCGCCTCGGCGGTCGCAGGGTCGTACTCGACGGGTGGCACGAGCACGGTGCCGTCGGTCCGGCGGATCCCGACGAGGAAGCCCTCACGCAACGCGGTCAGGAACGCGCCGACCACGGGGCCGGTCGACCGCTGGAACGGGTACTCGAGCGTCAGCGGCGCGCGCAGGACAGCCGCGTCGCTGGTGTCGTCGTTCGCCTTCTTCGTGGATGCCACACGCTCTCCGTCGACTGGCCGTTCGCGTCACGCTGCGGGCGGTGACGTTAGCCGCGGCGCCCCCGAACCCGCGCCGCTCAGGTTCTGGCGAAGAAGAGCTGGAGCTCCATGATCCCGTTGTCCTCGACGGACAGCACCGAGAACGCCGACGGCTTCTCGATGCCGTAGTCGGCGAACAGGATCGGGAGCTGGCCCGTCACGACGATCACTTCTCCAGTGCGCTGCGCCTCGAGGTCGAGCGTGACCGGACGGGTCACGCCGTGCAGCGTGAGCGTGCCGACCGCCTCGACAGTGACGGGCTCGCCTTCTCCGGGAACCGACCCGAGCTCGATCGGCTCGGTGAGCTCGAAGGTGGCGTCGGGGAACTGTCCCGTCTGGATCGCCTGGTCCCGCAGGGCACCGTCGCGGCGATCGCTGTCGCTCGTCAGGGCCGTCAGGTCGGCCACGATCGTGACCTCGGTGACGGTCGTACCGTCGATCGTGAGCGAGCCTTCGACCTGGGGCGTGCGCCCGACGGCGGTCTTCGCGCCGATGCTCGCGAGCTCCTCCTGGACGCGGTAGCCCACGAACGACGCGGTCCCGGCGGCGAGGTCGCCGACCGACGTGTCGACCGTCCAGGTGCCGTCGATCGCGGAACCACCGGTCGACGTCCGCTCTGGGTCCGTCGTCACCGACTGCGCCGCCGACTCGAGATCCACCGCGGGGGGCGCGTCGTCGCGGAACACCAAGTACCACACTCCGAACCCGAGCGCGACGATCAGCGCAAGCGCGATGCCCGGGATGACCCAGCGGCGTCGCCCAGACTTCGCGGTCGGCATCGGTTCGCTCATGCGCCGAGTCTCGCGCACGCTCCTGAGGGGAGCCTGCGCGCGCGATGATCGGCGGATGAGCACAGCAGGGACGACCCCGGGCGAAGAAGACCTCAGCGGACAGGTTGTGATCGTGACGGGCGCGTCGCGCGGGATCGGCAAGGGCCTCGCGATCGGGCTCGCCGCCGCGGGCGCGTCGGTGGTCTGCGCGGCGCGCACGGTCGAGGAGGACCCGACCGGGCTGCCCGGCACCATCCACGCGACGGTCGACGCCGTCCGCGCCGCGGGGGGCGAGGCGACGGCGGTGCAATGCGACATCGGGGTCGACGCCGACATCGCCCGGATGATCGCGACGACCGTCGACACCTACGGGCGGATCGACGTCCTGATGAACAACGCGATGGCGCCCACCCGAGGCCTGTTCTCGGAGACCACGCCCACCGACTGGGACGAGTCGATGCGCGTGAACGTGCGCAGCCTCCTCCTCACGACGAAGGCCGTCGTGCCGATCATGGCCGAGGGCGGCGGCGGCAGCATCATCAACATGTCGTCGGGTGCCGCCGAGATCGGCGTCCAGGGCATGCCTCCCGGGTACCTCGTCTACTCCGTCGCCAAGGCTGCGCTCGAGCGGTTCAGCGCGGCGCTCGCCGTCGAGGTCGCCGACCTCGGGATCGCGGTCAACGCGCTCCGCCCGGGCGCGGTGAAGACCGAGCACACCACGCACGAGCTCGGCGAGGACTTCGACTGGACCGGTTGGAAGACGCCCGAGGCAGTCGTGCCCTCGGTGCGCTACCTCTCGGTCCAGCGCGGCGACGGTCTCACCGGTCGTGTCGTCGACTCGACCCAGTTCGGCATCACCTGGCCCGACCCGGCCTGACCGGCGGGCAGTCCCGATCAGGCGATCAGGCGATCAGGCGATCAGGCGATCAGGACGTTGGGCCGGGGCAGACCGGCGGCCTCGCACAGCGCCAGGTAGCCGGCGAGCGCCTGCGCGCCGTCGGTGACGCTCTCGACGTTGCCGTCGGCGTCGAGGTTGAGGTTGGCCCCGTACATGTGGAACCAGACCCGGGTGTCGTCCTCGACGCACTGGAGCGTGTGGACCGACCCGGCGGGCTCGTAGAGGAACGACCCCGCGCGGTTCACGTAGTCGTACTCCTTGTACTTCCACGAGCCCGACACCGTGTAGCCCCAGACCGGCCCGGTGTGGCGGTGCGTCTGCACCTCGAAGCCATCCTGGAAGATGTTCTCGATGATCCAGAGCCCCTCGCGCTCGTTGACCTGGAGCACCTTCATCTTCGCGAGCGGACCGATGTCGACGAACGGCAGCTCGTCGGCACCGACGTGCACTGCGGTCGGCGCCTCGTGGATCGCGGTCATGGCGGGGTCCTTCTCTCGGCTGTCTGGGTGGGACCACACCACCTTGCCAGAACCGGTGGGTGTGCGGCATCCCGAAGGGCGCGTCGGAGCCGCGAGCTGGCGGCGTGCAAGCATGAGTGCCGTGGAGCTCGATGATCGAACCCTCGCACTGGTGATCGCACGCGGTCGTGTCGTGCTCGGCTTGGTCTCCAGCCTGCTGCCGGGGCTCGTCGTACGGGGCGCTCCGGGCGAGTCGTCACCCGGTACCCGGGCGCTCTCGCGCATCGCCGGCGCCCGCGACCTCGCCTTGGGGGTCGGCGCGGTCACGACGCTCAAGGAGCAGACCCAGGACGCGGAGTGGGTCGGCATGGGCGCGGGGTGCGACATCGCCGACGGGATCGCGCTCCTCGTCACACGGCGCCTCCCGAAGCGCGCACGTGTGACGGGGCTGGGTGCGATCGCGACCGGAGTGGTCGGGTTGGTGCTGGCCCGTCGCCTCGCCGACGCTCGGACCGTCACCGCTGGCGACGCCGCGACGCCCGCCTAGCGCGCGTCGCCCAGCCCGGCAGCGTCGGGATCAGGCGACGCCTCGAAACGGAGTCGCTTCCCGCCGTCGATGAGGCGAAGGACGGCCCTGCCGTCGACGAGTGCGTGCAGATCGCGTCCCAACATCTCGGCACGCCACCCGTCGTCGAGACGACCGGGCCGCCCGTTCACGAGTGCGCGGACGTCCTCACGCGTGGCGAGCAGCCGGGGATCCATCTGCTCGCCCGACGCGAGCTGTGCCGCCCAACCGGTGAGGAGCCCGACGGCCGCGTCGAGCGCCGAGGTGTCGGTCTGCTTGGGCGGAAAGCGCATCTCGTCGCGCCCCAACGACCGTCCGGCCTCTACCGCGTCGAGGATCGACCCGACCACCTGCTTGTTGAGGTTCCCGACGCCGCGAAGGCGGGACAGGTCGTCGGCCGACTTGGGCGGGCGCTGCACGAGCGCGGCCAGCGTGAGGTCAGAGAGCACGAACCGAGGCGGCAGGTCCTGCTCCTGTGCCCGGCGCTCGCGCCAACCCGCCACGGCCTGAGCGACGCCGGCGCGCTCGCCCCGGAGCGAACGAGCGCCCTTGACCTTCCACCACGCAACGTCGGGATCGGTCTCGCGGGACGCGCTCGCGAGGAGCACCGCGCACTCATCCGTCGCCCACGCCGCTCGCCCCAGCGCGTGCAGGCGCTCGGTGATCGCGTCTGCGAGATCGAGGAGGTACGCGACGTCGGCCGCCGCGTACCGCTGCGCCGAGTCGGGCAACGGGCGACGGGCCCAGTCGGTGAGCTGATCGCCCTTGTCGATGCCCTCGCCGAGGATCGACTGGATCAGTGAGACGAGTGACGGTTGGCCGATGCCGAGGAATCCGGCCGTGAGCTGGGTGTCGAACAGATGCTTCGGACGCGCACCACACGCGCGCTCGATGATCGGGAGGTCGGCGCTCCCAGCGTGCGTGATCATCATGGCCGGGGAGTCGAGGAGGCTCGAGAGGGCCCGGACGTCGCACGCGAGCGGGTCGATCAGCGCGATGTTCCCCGGCCACGCGAGCTGCACGAGGCACAGGCGCGGCCAGTAGGTGCGTTCGGCGACGAACTCGGTGTCGAGCGCATAGCGCGGCTGCTCGGCGACCTCCGCGATGATCTCGGCCAACGCGGCATCGCTGTCGACCCAGCGCGTCGTGGTCGAACCAGCCTTCGTCACCGTCGCACCCTAGGTCCGGAGCCGCCCGACGCCAGGGTGCACCGCATGGAACCGCGAACCGTGCTCCTCCGGACGTGCGTCTCTCACCTCGCCATAGGCGGGTGAGACACGCATCAAGCGCGGGTGGGATGTGAGGGTGGGGGGCGGAGGGCGGTGAGGGGGAGACCGTCGGTCCAGGCGGCGGGGTCGCCGGGGCGCCAGCGGCCGCGGCCCTCGGCCTCGACCCTGGCCCGGGCGAGCGCGAGTGCGGCGCGGCCCGGCGGGACACCGCGTTCGGCTGCGAGCGCGAACACCCGCGCCATCGAGTCCTGGATCTTCTCGGTGCGGGCGAGCGCACGGTCGTGGTCGTACCCACCGAACTCCTCGGCGATGTTGATGATGCCGCCGGCGTTGGCCACGAAGTCGGGGGCGTAGAGGATCCCCGACGCGTGCAGCCGGTCGTCGATCCCGTCGTGCGCGAGCTGGTTGTTCGCCGCGCCACACGCCGCTCGACAACGGAGCCGTTCGACCGTGGCATCGTCGAGCACACCTCCGAGCGCGCACGGAGCGAGGATGTCGCACTCCTGCTCCAGGATCACGTCGGCCCCCACGACCTCTGCCCCGTGCGCGATCGCGACGTCGGCCACCCGATCCTCGTTCATGTCGGCGACCACGAGCGAGGCGCCGGCCTCCGCGAGCAGCGCGACCAGACGGCTCCCGACGTGGCCCGTTCCCTGTACTGCGATGCGCCGCCCGGCGATGGTCTCGTCGCCATCGAGCTCGGCCAGGACCGCCCGCATCGCGGCCACGACACCGACCGCGGTCACCGGCGACGGGTCGCCCGATCCACCGTTGGCAGGATCCACGCCGGTGACCCACGGTGTGACCTCCGCGATCAGGTCCATGTCGCGCTGCGTCGCGCCCACATCTTCCGCCGCCAGGTAGCGACCACCGAGCTCGTCGATCGCGCGACCGAGCGCGTGGAGCAGCGCCGGTTCGCGCGCGGCGTCCGGGTCGTCGACGAGGACCACGACCTTGCCCCCGCCCTGGTCGAGCCCCGCGGCCGCGGCCTTCCACGTCATGGCCTCGGACAACCGCAGCACATCGCGCACCGCGTCGTCCTCGTGCTCGTAGTGCCAGAACCGGATGCCCCCGAGTGCGGGCCCGAGTGCGGTCGAGTGCACCGCGATGACGGCACGCAGCCCGGTTGTCGCGTCGGCGACGAACACGACCTGCTCGTGTCCGGCACCCATCATCCACTCCGTGATGGGTATCCACTCCGCGTCGGGGATCACGGTTCGACGCTACGCGCAGTTCCAGGCCTGGACGACCCTGGTCTCCCGGTGGTACCCGAGGATACTGAGCGTGCCGGTCGAGAGGTACAGGTTCGCCCCGTGCTCGGGCGCCACGCCGATCCACCGGGATGCGAGGACCCGGAGCAGGTGGCCGTGGGCCACGAGCGCCACCGAGCCGGTGGTCAGCGCGGTGCGCTCGATCACCCGATCCGCGCGTGCTGCGACCTGCGCGATCGTCTCACCGTTCGGCACGCCATCGGCGAACACCGTCCATCCCGGCCGGGTGGCACGGATCTCGACCGACGTGCGTCCCTCGTAGTCGCCGTAGTCCCACTCGAGGAGATCGTCGTCGACGACCGCCTCCGCATCGAGCCCGACGAGGCGACATGTGTCGCGCGCGCGGCGCAGGGGGCTCACCAGGACGAGGTCGAACGAACGCTCGGCCAGGCGTGGCCGCAACGCCTCCGCCTGCGCGCGACCGGCGGCCGTGAGCTCGAGATCGGTACGTCCGGTGTGACGACCGTTCTCGCTCCACTCCGTCGCACCGTGTCGCACCAGGACGATCTCGTCAGCCACCCGGGTACGATGGCAGACGGGCGCGCATCACGCGCCAACGGGGAGCTCGGGGCAGCCGGGCTGAGAGGGTGACCGCGCCACGGCGGCGTCACCGACCCCTCGAACCTGCTCCGGGTAATGCCGGCGAAGGGAGGACGGCCATGGCCGGGCACGACGACCCCTCCGCAGCGCGCGGGCGACGCGCGGTCGTGTTCGCCGGTGGCGACCCGCCACCCCGCTCGGTCGTCGCCGTCCTTGTCGGGCGGCTTCCCGACGGTGCCGTGGTCATCGGAGCCGACTCCGGGGCGGAGCACGCCCGCGCCCTCGGGCTCACAGTCGACGTCGCCGTGGGCGACTTCGACTCGATCGACCCCTCCGTGCTCACCGCGATCGAAGCCGGGGGCGCCGCCATCCTTCGCCACCCGCCCGACAAGGACGCCACCGACCTCGAGCTGGCCCTCGACACGGCGATGTTGCTCGAGATCGACACGGTCACGGTCGTCGGCGGTCACGGCGGACGCGTCGACCACTTCCTCGCCAACTGCCTCCTGTTGGGATCGGAGCGCTACCGCGCGCTGGCACTCGACGCTTTCGTGGGATCGGCGCACGTGGTCGTCGTCCGGGACCGGGCGCTGATCGGCGGGCATCGCGGCGACGTGCTCACGTTGCTGGCGGTGGGCGGAGAGGCACGCGGCATCCGCACCCAGGGGCTGCGCTTCCCCCTCGACGACGCCATCCTGCAACCGGGGTCCACGCTCGGCGTGAGCAACGAGATGGTCGCCGAGTCCGCGACCGTGTCGGTGAATCACGGCACGGTGCTCGCGATCCGGCCCCACGCGCTCGAACCCGACCCGGCGCCCTCGTCCCCCGACGATGGAGAGGCCTGAGATGCGCCGACGCACCGCTGCACTCGTCCTCTACCTCGTACCGAGCCTGCTCGGGATCCTCCCCGCGCACGCGACCGAGACGCCGACGATCACCGTCGTCACCCACGACTCGTTCGCGATCTCGAAGCGGGTGCTCCGCGCGTTCACGCGGTCGACGGGGATCGACGTGAAGATCCTGCGCTCGGGCGACGCAGGCGTTGCCCTCAACGCGACGATCCTCACCAAGGACCACCCCGTCGGTGACGTGCTCTTCGGTGTCGACACGACGTTCCTGAGCCGGGCGCTGGATGCCGGGATCTTCGAGCGCTACCGACCCGCTGCGCTCGCGAAGGTCCCGGCCGAGCTCGTCGTGGGTACCCGGGGGCTCGTCACGCCCGTCGACCGCGGCGATGTGTGCGTCAACTACGACACCGCATGGTTCGCCGACCGCGGCCTCCCGATCCCACAGAGCATCGACGACCTCACCGACGCCGAGTACCGCGGTCTCCTCGTCGTCGAGAACCCGGCGACGTCGTCACCGGGGCTCGCGTTCCTGCTCGCGACGATCGCCCGGTACGGCGACGGCTGGCGCGACTACTGGCAACGGCTGCGCGCCAACGACGTCGAGGTCGTCAACGGCTGGGAGCAGGCATACCACGGATCGTTCTCGGCCGGTGGGTCCGGGGGCGACCGTCCTCTCGTCGTGTCGTACGCGTCGAGCCCGGCCGCGGCGGTCTACTTCGCCGAGCCCGAGCCCTCCGGGCGGCCACCCGAACGGGCGCCGGTCGGCACCGTGCTCGACGGCTGCTTCCGACAGATCGAGTACGTGGGCATCCTGCGCGGGACCGAGCACGAGCGGGCCGCCCGGCGGTTCGTCGACTTCCTGCTGAGCCGACGTGTGCAGGAGGACATCCCGCTGCAGATGTTCGTGTTCCCGGTGCGCGGCGATGCCCGACTCCCCGACGTGTTCCGCGACTTCGCGGAGATCCCCGCCGACGCCGAGGTCGTCGCGCCGACGCGCATCGAGCGGAACCGGGACCGTTGGATCGACGAGTGGACCGATCTGGTGCTCCGATGAGGTCGACGGGCCCGTGACCTGGCGTCGGGTGGCGGTCGTCGCGCCGCTCGTGTTCCTCGGGGTGTTCTTCGTGTACCCCGTGGTCACGGTCCTCGGTCGCGGGCTGTGGCCCGGAGGGTCCCTCGACCTCGGCCCGATCGCATCCCTGTGGACCGACCGCGCCCTGCGCGACGTCGCCTGGTTCACGCTGTGGCAGGCGGCCGCGAGCACGGCGATCACGCTCGCGATCGGGCTGCCCGGCGCGTACGTCCTCGCGCGCCTCGACTTCCCGGGTCGCTCGATCGTCCGGACGCTCGTCACGGTCCCGTTCGTGCTCCCCACCGTGGTCGTGGGCTCGGCGTTCCTCGGCCTCGGTCTCGAGCCGTCGGTGGGTGCGATCCTCCTCGCGCACGTCTTCTTCAACTACGCGGTCGTCGTACGCATCGTCGGGGCGCTCTGGTCGGGCCTCGACCCACACCAAGAGGATGCGGCGCGCGTCCTCGGCGCCTCGCGGGCGCGGGCGTTCGTCGCGGTGATGCTCCCTGCGCTGCGCCCGGCGATCCTCGCCGCGACAGCGATCACCTTCCTCTTCACGTTCACGTCCTTCGGGGTGATCCTCGTCCTGGGTCCACCGACCCGGGCGACGATCGAGACCGAGATCTTCCGGCAGACCGCGCAGCTGCTCGACCTGCGCACCGCTGCCGCCCTCTCGGTCGCGCAGCTCGCGGTGATCGTCGTCCTGCTGCTGGTGATCGCACGCCTCACCGGGCCTCGAGCCGTGGCCCTCACCCTGCGCTCGTCGACGAGTACGGCCCGGCGGGTGCGCACCGCCGGCGATCGGATCCTGCTCGGCATCACCCTCGCGACGATGGCCGCACTGCTCGGGGTCCCGCTCGGGGTCCTGGTGGTGCGTTCGTTCGACACGCCGTCGGGGTTCGGGCTCGACTCCTACCGCGCCCTCGGGACGCTGCGGGCCGACAGCATCGCGTTCGTCCCGCCCGTCGACGCGATCGTGAACTCCTTGCTCTTCGCGGCGACAGCGACCGTCATCGCCCTCGTGATCGGTGGCATGGCATCGTTCGCGATCGCGCGGTCCCGTCGCGGGCGCGCGCTCGACGCGGCCCTCGCGCTGCCCCTGGGTGTCTCGGCCGTCACCGTCGGGTTCGGGTTCCTCGTGGCGCTCGACGCGCCTCCTCTCGATCTCCGCGCGTCGTGGATCCTGGTACCGATCGCCCATGCCCTCATCGCGATCCCTTTCGTGGTCCGCGTCGCGACGCCCGTCCTCCGGTCGGTCGACCCCCGCCTCCGCGAAGCCGCGGCGGTGCTCGGGGCGTCGCCCCGCCGCGCCTGGCGCGAGATCGACCTGCCGATCGGGGCCCGCGCACTCGCGCTCGGAGCCGGGTTCGCGTTCGCGATCTCACTCGGCGAGTTCGGGGCGACGACGTTCCTGGCCCGACCGGACCGCCCGACACTGCCGGTCATGATCTTCCGGCTCCTCGGCCAGCCCGGCGCACAGAGCTTCGGCACGGCCATGGCGGCCGCCACCGTCCTGGCCGTGCTCACCGCTTGCGCGGTGCTCGCCGTCGACCGCGCCCGAGTCGGCTCCGCCGGGACGTTCTGAGGCCCGCATGCTCGAAGTCAGCGCACTCACCGTCCGGTTCGGCGACCACCGCGCCCTCGACGACGTCGACCTCACCGTCGCCGATCGAGAGGTGCTCGCGGTGCTCGGGCCCAGCGGCAGCGGCAAGTCGACGCTCCTGCGCGCGATCGCCGGACTCGTCCCACTCGAGGGAGGGCGGATCGTCCACGACGGGCGGGACCTGTCCGGAGAGGCACCACACCGACGCGGCTTCGGCCTCATGTTCCAGGACCACGCGCTGTTCCCCCACCTCGACGTCCTCGGGAACGTCGGCTTCGGGTTGCGCATGCGCGGCGACGCGCCGAGCGCCATTACCGCCCGAGCACGAGCGGTCCTCGGTGCGGTCGGGCTCGACGGCACCGAGCACCGTGCGATCCAGGACCTGTCGGGCGGGGAGCAGCAGCGCGTCGCGCTCGCTCGCGCCCTGGCTCCCGAGCCCGGCCTCCTCATGCTCGATGAGCCGCTCGGCTCACTCGACCGGGCGCTGCGCGAGCAGCTCGCAGCCGAGCTCGCGGCCCTGTTCTCGCGGATCGGGATGAGCGCGCTGGTGGTGACCCACGACCAGGACGAGGCGTTCGCGCTCGGCGATCGCGTGGCGGTGGTCGACCGCGGGCGCATCGTGCAGATCGGGACCCCGACCGAGCTCTGGCGCCGCCCGGCGACGCGGTTCGTCGCCGAGTTCCTCGGGTGGACCGTCACCGACGCGCTCGACGGCGGCCCGGCCGCGATCCGGCCCGACGCCGCGCGACTCGTCCCGGTCGACCCCCTTCCACGCGGCGCCCACCGGGCCGTCGTGGTGGCCCGGACGTTCCGACGCGACCACTGGCGCGTCCGCGTCCGCGTCGACGACCCTGACGCTCCGTGGGAGCTCGATCTCGAGGAGCGCAGCGCCGACGCGCCCGCCGTCGGCACACCCGTGGCCGTCACGATCGACGCCGACGCAGTGCTCCGGCTCTGACACAACGATCCGGTGCGGCGCCGGGATGTGCACCGAATCCGCACATCTCCGGCAGGACTCCTCGACACCGGCTCCCTACCATGGGCTTCGTGCCGCTCGACATCCTCACCGCCACGCCCGCCGCGCGTACGGGCACCCGGACGGTGCTCGTCATCGAGGACGAAGCGACGATCGCCACCGCCGTCGCGGCCCGGCTCCGCAGTGAGGGCTTCCTCGTGGAGATCGCGGCCGACGGGATCGCCGGCGTCGACGCCTGCGAACGGCTCCACCCCGACCTGGTCGTCCTCGACCTCATGCTGCCCGGGCTCGACGGGCTCGAGGTCTGCCGACGGATCCAGCGCGAGCGGCCGGTCCCGGTCCTGATGCTCACCGCCCGCGACTCGGAGAACGATCTCCTCGTCGGCCTCGCCCTCGGCGCCGACGACTACCTCACCAAGCCCTTCAGCGCCCGGGAGCTGGTCGCGCGCGTCCACGCGCTGCTCCGACGGGTGGAACGCACCCCCGACCGCGCGTCGGGGAGCACCCTCGACCTCGGCGCGATCCACCTCGATCTCGACTCGCGCATGGTGACCATCGGCGGCGACGCGGTGCACCTCACCCCGACCGAGTTCGACCTCCTCGCCTACCTCGCCCGGCGGCCCACCCGCGTGTTCGCACGCGAGCAGCTGCTCGGCGACGTGTGGGGCTACCGCTCCGGTGCCGGCGGACGCACCGTCGACTCCCACGTCCGCGCCCTGCGCACCAAGCTGGGCACCGACGCGATCCGGACGGTCCACGGTGTCGGGTACGCGGCCGGGGCGTCGACATGACCCGTCTCCCCCATGTCCACATGGAGCAGCTCCGCGACCTCGACGTCCGCCGCCCGCTCGACCCCCTGCCGTCGATCAAGCTCAAGCTCGGCTTCCTGATCGCGGCGGCCGTCGCGGTGACGATCTTCGTGTTCTGGGTCGGCATCCATCTCGGGCTCTGGCCCTCGTTGAGCGGCGTGCTCGCCGGGTTCACCGCACTCGCGCTGGTCTGGGTGCTGTCGCGCGGCATGACGAGCCCGCTGCGCGAGATGGCCGCCGCCGCCGCCGCGATGGCACGCGGCGACTACACGCAGCGGGTCACCACGACCTCCCGCGACGAGGTCGGGGCGCTGGCACGGACGTTCAACACGATGGCCGGACAGCTCGCCGAGACGGACCGGGTCCGTCGCGACCTCGTGGCCAACGTCTCCCACGAGCTGCGGACCCCGATCACGGCGCTCCAGGCAGCGCTCGAGAACCTCGTCGACGGGGTCGCCGAGCCCGACCTCGAGACCTTCCGGACGATGCTTCTCCAGGTCGAGCGTCTGGGTCGGCTCGTCACCCAGCTGCTCGACCTGTCGCGACTCGAGTCGGGCGTCGTCCCGCTCGACCGCTCGGAGTTCCGCGTCGAGCCGCTGCTCACGCACGCCGTCCGCGAGCAGCAGCTCCAGGAGCCGGTCATCGCCCTCGGGATCGACGTCGAGCCGGTCGACCTCACGGCCGACGGAGATCCCCAGCGCGTCCACCAGGTCGTGGCGAACCTGCTCGAGAACGCGGTGCGGTACTCGCCGGTCGGCGGCAAGGTCGAAGTGCGCGCCCGAAAGACCGCCGATGGCGTCGTCATCGAAGTCCTCGACGAAGGACCCGGCATCCCCGAGACCGAGCGCACGAGGGTCTTCGAGCGCTTCGAGCGGATCGACCCGGCGCGCAGCAGCGCGAACGGCGGCGCCGGGCTCGGGCTGTCGATCGCCCGCTGGATCGTCGACCTACACGGCGGCGACATCCATCCCGAGCACCGCGAGCCCCACGGCTGCCGCATGGTCGTGACGCTCCCGGCCCCGAACGGCCGTACGAACTAGACAACGACCGCAACCAAGGAAAGAGCACACTCATGGCGTTGGCACCGATCGAAGAGGCTCTCAAGCGGATCCGCCGCGGGGAGATGGTCCTCGTCGTCGACGACGAAGACCGCGAGAACGAGGGCGACCTGACCATGGCCGCGTCGTGGGTCACCCCGGAGGCCGTGAACTTCATGATCCGCTGGGCTCGGGGGCTGGTGTGCATGCCGAGCCACCCGGACCTGCTCGACCGCCTCGGCCTCGCGGCGATGGTCCCGCCCGAGCACGCGGGCTGCGACACCGCGTTCACCGTGTCGATCGACCACCTCGACGCCGGCAGCGGGATCGGCGCGGCCGACCGCGCGCTGACGATCCGCCGCGCCGTCGAGCCCGACGCCGAGCCGAAGGAGTTCAAGCGTCCGGGTCATGTGTTCCCGCTGCGCGCCCGTGCCGGCGGCACGCTCGAGCGGCGTGGCCATACCGAGGCAGCCGTCGACCTCGCTGTGCTGAGCGGTCTTGCCCCGGCGGCGGTGATCTGCGAGGTGCTGGACCAGGACGGGTCACCGGCCCGATTCCCAGCACTCGAGCAGTTCGCGTCGGACCACCGCATCGCGATGATCTCCGTCGACCAGATCGCCGAGCACCGCAAGGCGACGGGCGACACGAGCGACGCGCGCACGCCGGCGACGCTGCTCCTCTAGCCGCAGCGCTAGACCAGCGAGAGCACCAGGCCCGCGAGGGCTGCGTGGTAGGTCACCATGATCGCCACGCGTCCCCACGGGCGCTCCCGCACGAAGCGCGTCTCGGCGATGAGCGAG
>JBKJJI010000305.1:0-4896 GCA_046598115.1 Acidimicrobiia bacterium
CACGTCGAGCGCGCCGAGTGCGGTGTCGGTGATGCCGGGGACGGTCGTCGACGGGTCGGGGCAGTACGCGAGCATCCACCGCTCGAGCGTCGCGATGAACGCACGCGGGTCGAGCGAGAGGAAGCGATCACGGTTGCGAGGGTTGCGCTCGAGCACCTCGGCCCACTCGGGGAGATCGGCGACGGCCCTCATGCCGTCCTGCCATGCGGCCCGGATCGACTCGCCGCAGTAGTGCGTGGCGAGGAGCAAGAGCCCGTAGACGCCGCCGGAGATCCAGAGCATCGCGAGCGCCGACGCCACATCGGGGTGGTTCGCCGCGGTGAGCAGCGACACCCGGGCGCCCCCGGACCCGCCGACGATCACCGCCGGGGCGAGGTCGAGCGCGCGCAGGAGCCCGGCGAGGTGGTCGGCCTGCATCGCCGACTCGGACGCACCGGTGAAGCACACGTCGGACGCGCCGCAGTTGGGCCGGTCCCAGATGAGCACCTGTCGCCCGTCGGCCGCGAGCGCGTCGGCCAGCTCGCGGATCCCGGGGACGTCCTTGCTGAAGCGGCCGCCCGGGGTGAGCACCCAGGGCGGGCGGGCGCCGGCCGTGCCGACGAGCTCGTAGGCGAGCTTCGTGCCGGCGATCTCCACTGTGGCCATGAGCTCCCCGGGGGCTTTGGACCGGCGTCGCGAACCTCCCTATTGTGGCTCCTACGGGGATCGAGCCCGATGGACCCGCGACGCGACAGCTCCAGGGGGACGCCATGACGAGCACGCTCGCCCACACCACGCCGGAGCAGCTGGTCGTCGACGCCGACACCCACCTCACCGAGCGCCACGACCTCTGGACGAGCCGGGCCCCGGCGTCGCTCAGGGACCAGATGCCCCACGTCACCCAGGTCGACGGCGAGGCCACCTGGGTCGTGGGCGACAACGTGATGGGCCGAGCCGGTGCCGGCGGCGTCGTCGACAAGGACAACAACAAGGGGCGGTCGTTCGAGGCGCTGTACGAGTGGGAGATCGACCGCGTCCACGCGGGTGCCTACGACCCGGTGGCGCGCCTGGCGATGATGGACGAAGCCGGGGTGCACGCCCAGGTGATCTTCCCGAACACGGTGGGGCTCGGTGGCCAGAGCCTGAGCCAGGCGATCGACGACCCGGCGCTGCGGCTGCTGTGCGTCGAGATGTACAACGACTCGAACGCGGAGATGCAGGAGGAGTCGGGAAACCGGCTCCTCCCGATGGCGGTGCTCCCCGCGTGGGACGTGGACGCGTGCGTGCGCGAGGCGCAGCGGTGCGCCGCGCTCGGGATGCGGGGCGTGAACATCACGTCGGACCCCCAGGACCAGGACGCGCCCGACCTCGCCAACCGCGCGTGGGACCCGCTGTGGGAGGTGTGCGCCGATCAGCACCTCCCGGTGCACTTCCACATCGGGGCGAGCCTCACCACGATGACGTTCTTCGACAACTACCCGTGGGCCTCCCACGACGACGACACCAAGCTCGCGATCGGCGGGACGTTGCTGTTCGTCGGCAACGGGCGCGTCGTCGTCAACATCATCTGCTCGGGGATGCTGGAGCGGCACCCGGAGCTGAAGATCGTGTCGGTCGAGAGCGGGGCCGGGTGGGTGCCGTTCATCCTCGAGGCGCTCGACTACGAGATGGCCGAGAATGCACCGACGTTGCGCAACGAGACGCTGTCGATGAGCCCGTCGGACTACTTCAAGCGTCAGATCTACGCCACGATGTGGTTCGAGCGCACGAACCTCCCGTCACTCGTGGCCGCGGTCGGTGAGGACAACATCCTCTTCGAGACCGACTTCCCGCATCCGACGTGCCTCTACCCGGACCCGCTCACCTCGGCCCACGAGAACATGCGCGACCTGAGTGAGACGGCCCGCAACAAGATCCTCGGCGGTAACGCCACCAAGCTGTACCGGCTCTGAGCCTCGCCCCCGGGCGTCAGCTCACGCGCACGAGGGTGGCGAAGAGCCCGAACATCACGAACATCGCTCCGAGGAGACGCCAGGTCTGGGTCTGGAACCCGCGCGCCATCTCGATCCGCAGCTCGTGGCGCAGCTCGCCCATCTCGCCACGCAGCTCGCTCATCTCGCCGCGGAGCTCGGCCCGGAGGTCGGTCATCTGCCCGACGAGCTCGAAGCGGAGCGCGTCCATCTTCACGTCGAGGACCTGGTTCGTGACCAGGTCGTTCCAGCCGCCGGGAGGTCGGTCCATCAGGAAGGAGGCCTCCTCGGCCCCGAACGCCGACTCGAGCTTCGTGCGCAGCCGCACCTGGACGTCTTCTCGCGCCATTGTCGTCTCCTCCCGCGTGGGGCACAAGGACACCGATGGCTGCGTCGGGTGATCGGCCTCAGAACGGTTCCTCTTCGGGGCCGCCGGACCGGCGGCGGACGCCGCGGTGGATGGCGACACGGAAGAACTCGTCGGGCTCGACGGCGAGCACGAGGAGGAGGTTGCTCCAGATGTCGCAGATGGGGAGGTCGGCGAAGGAGCCGGGCACGACGCACAGCACGCGCTCGACCTCGGGTTCGTCGTAGGGACGGAAGGCCAGTGCGTAGAGCGTGCCGAGGCGGACGGGACCGCGCGGGGTCGCGACCCAGAACGCTCGGTGGGCGTACCACTCGTCGCGCTGCGTCGGGTCGAGCAGCGAGACCAGGAGCGCCTCGGCCCGCAGCTCGGCCTCGGGGGTGGGGCGACCCCGCGAACGGGTCCCGGGGGCGATCGAGTCGCGTGCGTCGGGCAGCGTCCGGACAGGTCGACGCGGTCGCGGCGCCGGGCGTGGCCGCGGGCGGGCCCGGGGCGGCGGCGGGCGCTCCCACAGCCATTCGATCCCCGGAACCGGGTGCGGTCGTGGCCGGGCAACCCCGACCACGACCGAACGCCGGTCGGCGAACAGCACGAGCTGTCGCCCGTCCGGGAGCGGCTCGACCTCGACGACCTGGGCCGCGAGGTCGGCCAGTGCGCCGGTGGACCCTTCAGCCACCGGCGACGGGGCGCACCCAGACGATCTCCTCCGCGTGCGGGTCGAACGCGAAGATCTTCTCGGCCTCGGCGGCCGGCGTTCCGGCGGCCCGGGCGAACGGGATCTTGCGCTCGCCGGCGAGCCGGGCGAACAGCGCCTCGGCCTCAGCGATGGTGGCCGGGTCGTCGACGGCCCAGGTGATCGTGGTGTCGCCAGTCTCGTCGAGGATTCGCATCATGCCCATGGGGCCTCCTGTTGTTCGGTCGGGTTGGGTCGGTCGAACGTGGGTTCGGGTGGGTGGGCTCGTATCGAACACCTGTTCGCGGGCGCGTGTCAAGTGGCAGCTCCGCGGCACCGGACTGGCCGCGATGCCACCGCGGGCCCTCTCCCCGCTACCGTGCGAGCGTCTCCTCGTCCCGACGCCCACCCCCGGAGATCCTGTGCGCCGTCTCGTACTCGTCACCGTCCTCGCCGTCGCGGGTTCGTTCGCGGCGTCGGGCGCGGCGGTCGCGAAGACTGACCCCTGCTCGCTGCTCACGAAGCAGCAGGCGTCGAAGGCGCTCGGCTTCAAGGTCGTGAAGCTCGAGCGCGACTCGGAGCCGTCGACCGGTGCCGAGGAGTGCGAGTACCGCACGAAGAAGTACTGGGTGCCGCGCTTCAAGAAGATCGATGCACCGCTGAAGCTCCAGATCACGACCCAGCCGCTGACCGACGACGTCGCCGAGGTGCTCGACGTGCTCGAGGGCGATCTCGATGCGGAGACCGTGGAAGGTCTCGGCGACCGGGCCTTCTACGACAAGGGCAACAACCTCGTCGCCGTCGTTGGCAAGGTCGTGGTCCAGGCCGAGGTCACCAACATCGAGTTCAAGGGCGACGACCTGCAGACCTACGTGCTCGAACCCGAGCTCGCGGCGATGCGCATCGTCGTCGCCAAGCTCGAGAAGGCGAAGTAGCGGCCCGCGACCGAGGGTCGGAGTCGGCACTCGTCATCCCCGAGAGGTTCCCCGGGATGCAGACCGCGGCACCGGCGCTGGCGGCAGCCGGCCTCGCCCGGTGGGCGGCCGAGACTCCCGATCGACTCGCGGTGCGCGACGGCGCGCGGTGTGAGCAGCCGGCTTCCCGAGGGTGGGAGGTCGGTCCCGGAGCGCGAGGCGTCAGCTCACGCGCACGAGCGTGGCGAAGAGGCCGAAGGCGACGAAGATCGCTCCGAGCAACCGCCACGTCTGGACCTGGAACCCCCGAGCCATCTCGCCCCGCAACGCGGCCATCTCACCGCGCAGCTCGGCCATCTGGGCCACGAGCTTGTACTCGAGCGCCACGAACTTGGCGTCGAGCACCTGATTGGTGACCAGGTCGCTCCACCCACCCGGGGGTCGGTCCATCAAGATCGAGGCCTCCTCGGCACCGAACGCCGACTCGAGCTTCGTACGCAGCCGGACTCGAACGTCTTCCACGGTCATTGTCGCCTCCTCCTGATGGAGGCACAAGGACACGGTTCGCTGCGGGCGGTGATCTCGGGGCGGCGGGGCGGCTGTTCGAGCGCCGCCCTGCTCACGAGGACCGACGCGGCCGGGGGCGGGAGCCACGGTGCACAGCGACGCGGAAGAAGTCGTCGGGCTCGACGGCGAGGGGTTCGGGTGAGTGGGCTCGTATCGAACACCTGTTCGCGTGCCGCGTCAAGTCCCGGTCCGGACGCGACGATGTACAGCCATGGCGTCCCCCATCGTCGTCCCGGCACCGGTCGTGGTGCGCCCGCGCCTGCGGGGCCGGCTCCACCAGGTGGCAGCGATCGCCTCGGTCGGCGGCCTGGCGTGGCTCATCGCCGACGCGCACACCGCGGCCGCGCGCGTCGCCGCCTGGGTCTACGGGCTCGCGATGATCGCGCTGTACGCGACGAGCTCGTCGTACCACGTGTACGCGCGCTCGGA
>JBKJJI010000389.1:0-8082 GCA_046598115.1 Acidimicrobiia bacterium
GCCGGCCCGTGCCAGCTCGAGGGCGATGGCGCGTCCCATGCCGGGGCCGACCCCGGACACGATCGCGACCTTGCCGTCGAGCAGTCCCGCCGTCATCGCTCCCATCACCTCGTTGCCATCCAGCCGTTCCGTCCCGCCTGTCCCGGCGCGCCTTGCCGCGCCGGATGAGAACATGTTCTACTTCGTCGGCGGAGCACCACCAACTGCCGCTTCACGGATCACCTCTCCACCACCGACCCATCGCCACGCTGCGCCCACCCGCCCCATACGAGGAGCACCCTGTGACCGACGCGCCCCCCGCCACCCCGCCGGTGCTGGGCTTCTGGAAGATCGCCGAGGCGAACCCCGATCACCTCGCGCTCGTCGACCCCGACGAGCGTGCGATCCCGGCCGGCGAGCTGCTCGCGTCGTGCAACCAGGTCGTCCACGGCCTCCGGGCCCTGGGGTTGGAACAGGGCGACGCGGTCGCGATGCTGCTGCCGAACAGCCCCGAGGTGTTCGAGCTCTTCCTCGCCGTCACCCAGGCCGGCTTCTACCTCATCCCGCTCAACTGGCACCTCGTCGGCCCCGAGATCGCGTACATCGTCCAGGACTGCGAGGCGAAGGTCTTCGTCTCGCACGCGCGCTTCGCCGAGCAGGCGACCGCCGCCGCCGACGAGATCGGCTTCCCGGCCGAGGGTCTCTTCGCGGTCGGCGGCACGATCGACGGGTTCCGCGCCTACGACGAGCTGAAGGCGGGGCAACCCGCCTCCGCGCCCGAAGGTCGCACGACCGGCATGGTCATGAACTACACGTCGGGGACGACCGGCAAGCCCAAGGGTGTGCGCCGCGCGCTCCCCGACGTCGACCCCGAGACGGGCGGCAACGGCTTCGGCGGGATGCTCTACATGTTCGGGCTGCAGCCCTTCGACGACAACGTCCACATCTGCGGCTCGCCGCTGTACCACACCGCGGTGCTCGTGTTCGCCGGATCCGCGATCCACATTGGTCACACCGTCGTGGTGATGGACAAGTGGACACCCCAGCAGATGCTCCACCTCATCGACAAGTACCAAGTCACGAACACGCACATGGTGCCGACGCAGTTCGTCCGTCTCCTCGGTGTCCCCGACGACGAGCGCGCGAACTACGACGTCTCGTCGCTGCGCCACATGGTGCACGCGGCCGCGCCGTGCCCTCCCGACGTGAAGCGCCAGATGATCGAGTGGTGGGGTCCGGTGATCGACGAGTACTACGCGGCGAGCGAAGGTGGCGGCACGATCGTCTTCGCACCCGAGTGGCTCGAGCACCCCGGCACGGTCGGTCGGGCGTGGCCGATCTCGGAGGTGGTGATCCTCGACGACGACGGCAACGAGCTGCCCCCGGGCGAGATCGGCACCGTCTACATGCACATGATGACGGGCAACTTCGAGTACTTCAAAGACAAGGCGAAGACCGACAAGAGCCGGCAGGGCAAGTACTTCACCGTCGGCGACGTCGGGTTCCTCGACGAGGACGGGTGGCTGTTCCTCTCCGACCGCAAGATCGACATGATCATCTCGGGCGGGGCGAACATCTACCCGGCCGAGATCGAGAGCGAGCTGATCATGCACCCCAAGGTTGCCGACGTCGCGGTGTTCGGCATCCCCCACGCCGACTGGGGCGAAGAGGTGAAGGCGGTCGTGGAGCCGATCGACGGCGTCGACGGGACACCGGAGCTCGGGACCGAGATCCTCGCGTGGGCGACCGAGCGGCTCGCGAAATTCAAGCGGCCGAAGTCGATCGACTTCACCAACGAGATGCCGCGCGACCCCAACGGGAAGCTCTACAAGCGCAAGCTCCGCGACCCGTACTGGGAGGGCAAGGAGCGGGCGATCTGAGCGGGCGATCTCGAGAGGGCGACGCCCATGATCGGGAAGGCCATCGAGGACGTCCACTGGGACGAGTACGCCCGCGCCGGGTTCACCTGCTGGCCTCCCGGCGACGATCCGATCTCGGTGCGTCCGCGTCCCGACCGACAGGTCGACGGCATGTTCCCCCTGGACGCGCCCGTCAGCTTCCTCACCGCCCACAACCCCGGCGGACCCGAGATCGATCCGGCCGAGAACGATCACCGGCACCGCGCCCTGCTCGACGATGTCGCCACGCACGGTTGGCGCTGGTGGCCGGCCGTCGGCGGCGATCCCGGCGGCTCCCACACCGAGGAAGGCGTCCTGCTCCTCGACGCGTTGGTCGACGACGCGCTCTCGCTCGCGGCCCGCTTCGACCAGGACGCGATCTACGTCTGGTCCGCCGAGAAGTTCGAGCTCGCCGCGTGCCACGGCTCCCGCCACGACTGCTTCGGGTGGACGGCCGAGGTCGGCGTGACGCGTCTCCCCCGTCCTTGATCTGGCACCCCTGATCTGGCACCCCTGATCCGGCGCCCCCGTCCTTGATCCGACTAGGGCGACGGTCCGTCCCGCGGGCAGTCGTCGCGGTGGACGAGCCGGAGGCCGTCGGGGTCCTCGGCATCGCCGACGAGGCGGTAGGGGCCGTGGGGCTCGAGGATCTGGTGGTGCGCCGGGCACACCCCGGCGAGGCGACGAGGGTCGTGCGTATCGCCGTGGCTGCACACCGGGTCGCAGTGATGGATCTGCAGCCCGCGGGTCGCGCCGCACTCCGGCACGCGGCACACCCGGTCCCGGCGCCGCACGTGCTGCTCGACGTCGACGGGCAACGCCGTCCGCGGCCGGTGGGTGGTGTGGGTGCCGGTCTCGTCGAGCACCGCGTCGCGCACCTTCGCCTCGGGCCGGGGTGCGGCGACAGTGTCGACCGCCAGCGCCATTCCTTCGACCTCACACGTGGTGTCGCCGCGCACGTCGGTGATCTGTACGATCTCGACCCGGAACCGGCCGGTGCGCTCCGCGTCGGCGTAGGTGCGGGCCAGCTCGACGAGGGCGTCGGCCTTGCGGTGCGCGAGCGAGTCCCAGGCCATCCCCTTCGCCGGGCGCATGCGCTCGGCCATGTGGTCGAGGACCTTGTCGACGAGCACACCATCCACGTCGGGAAGGCTCCAACGCCCGCACGCCATCCCTGACTCCTGCTCCCGCCACGTGAACACCGCCCGCGCCCGTCGACGCGCCTCGGCATCGGCCGCGGTCACCTTCTGCGCCCGATGCGCCATCCGCTGGAGCTCGACCGGCGGGACGTTCGGACCCCGCCGGGCCCACTCCGCATCCGTCGCCGGCGTCGCCACCTTCGTGAGCGGCGCGAGCTGGTCCCACGACAACGACCCGGCGTGCGCGGCTGCCGCGACCTGCGGAAGCGACTCCAACGCCACCCCGAGCTCGGTCTTCATCCGGGACGCCGACGCGGTCGGATCGGGCACTACGCCGAGCGCTTGACGGTCATCGAGCACCCGTGTCGCCGCGAGCCGCTCCAGCCGGACCCGCTGCTCCTCCGCGGCCAGGTCCGCCACGTAGGGCCGCAGCGCCGGCGTCGACCGGCACCGCAGCGTATCGACCCGGGCGCGGAAGTCGAAGCCTGCATCGGCTGCTTCCGCCGCCTCGGTCTCCGGTACGAACGCCCGGCCTACGAACATATGTTCGATCATGCCCATGGAGACGACGATACCCAGGGGGTGTGACGAACGCCCAAGTTCCGGCCGATTCCAGTCGTCGACGTCGACCGGCCGTCAGGCTGTGACGGCTACTGCTGTCTCGCGCTCGGATCAGCCGTCGCGAGCATCGTCCACGCCCCACCGACCTCACCCACCCGCCGGAAGTCAAGGGACTCGTAGAGGCGCAGCGCGGGGTTGGCCGGCTCGACGCTCAGGCTGATGCGCTCGCAGCCGCCCTCGGCCGCGGCCCGCATCAGTGCACGGAGGAGCACGCGCCCGACACCCGCCCCCCTTCGACCGGGAACAACACCGATCGCCAGCTCCGGGGTCGAGGAGTCGACGAACCCGAAGCCATGGTCCTCGTCGGTGAAATACCGACACCACGCGCCGCCGACGCGGAGCGAACCAGCGGTGGCGATGATCCCGACGTCGCCATCCCGAGGAAACCCGTCGACGTAGTGCGCGAGGTGCGGATCGGCAAGCACGGCCGCGACGGACGGCACGGCATCCGGTTGCCACGCGACGGCCTCGGCGAGCATCTCGGTCAGAAACCCGATGTCGTCGGCATCGGCGCGACGACACGAGCAGGACGCGTCCACCCTTATGTCTCCTCCGATTCCACGTCGTGGACATGGTGGATCGGGTCATGGATGAAGTACCGGGCGAACGACTCGACCGTGAACGACGCGCCGTCGCTGCGCCGGCCGGTGCGATCCCATTGGTCCCCTGCCACCGCGTCGAACGACGCGGCAAGCGCCTCACCCGCGACCGCGAGCTCCGCGACGACGACGGCAGGGTCCTGTTTTCCGTAGCGGTCGGCGATCGCCGTCGCGTCCTGGTCCCAGTTCTCGAACTCGGGATCGTCCTCGGCGAGCATCAGCGCGAGCCGCTCGTCGTACAGCCGGAAGACGTCGCGGACGTGGCACGCGTACTCCAGCGCCGACCAGCGATCGGCCGCCACCCGTTCGGAGGCGTCGGGTCGGGCGAGCAGGCGCAGCCACGCCTCGACGTTCGCTCGCACCATCGCTCCGACGCCCTCACGCGGGAAGTCGCTCGCGACGAAACCACACTCCGGACACGGGCGCTCGAGCACCCACGTCCAGTCCTTGGAGTCCGGCTCGATCGGCTCCGGATCGCTCGCCATGCCCCGACGTTACGACGCGAGCGAGCGCACCAGCAGCGCGGCGAATTCCTGCGCGCCGGCCTGGTTGAAGTGGATTCCGTCGTCGAGGTGCCACTCGGGGTGCCCCGCGAAATCCGCGTCGAGGTCGATGATCTGCACCTCGGGCCACTTCACCGCGGCGCGCTCGATCTCGCGGTTCACCTGTGCGGGGTCGGCGGGGTACGGCGCCGACTCCTGCACGTTCACCCAGAAGATCGACTCGACGCCTGCATCGAGCAGTGTCTCGATGATCCCGTCGATCTCGGGCCCGAGCCGTATGCAGGTCCGGTCGCAGTTGTTCGTGCCGAGCGCCACCACCGCGACGTCGGGCTTGGCGAAGCTGGCCAGCTCGACGAGTGGCGCGCGCCATCGTCCGATGCTCCAGCCGCCGCGACCGTCGACCACCGCTTCCCATCCGGCCGCCTCGAGCGCGCTCCGGATCTCCCCGTTCGATCCGTTCGTCAGCGAGTCACCAACGACGAGGACTCGGCCCGTGGTCACGGGTGCCTTTCCTGGGGTGGCGACGCCAAGGACCACCAGCACGACGAGCGCCGCGACACCGATCCACACCGCCGGTCGGGAGGACGGGTCGGACCGGTCCTCGCGGAGGTCGCCGGGCGTCATCACGACGCGTATGGTACCTGGCGCACCTGCATCCACAGCCGCAACCCCGGAGGAGCAGACCATGATCCTGGCCGCCTTCAGCCCCAACGACCCGTCGACCGCGATCGTCTACCTCGCAGGTGTCCTCTGCTTCTTCGCTGCCGCGTTCCTCGCCCCCGCCGCGGAGAAGTTCCCCGGCGGAGCGATCGGGCTGCTCGCCCTCGGACTCGGCCTGTGGCTGTTCCCCCTCATGTGGAACACGATGGAAGTCGCCTTCTGAAAACGTCTTGGCGTCGACAACACCCGCGTCGGACGGGTGCTCGCGACGCCAGAACAACCAGTGGTCAGGCGAAGGCGCCGGTGAGGAGGGCGCCGGCGCGGCGGACCGTCGCGGCGTCGGAGAACGGCATGTTGAAGATCGGTTCCTGCACGCCTGCCTCGAGGAGCGCGGCGACCTGCTCGACGACCTGGTCGTCGGTACCGATCGTGCAGGCAGCGGCGAACTCCTCGTCGGCGAGACCGACGATCATCTCCCTGGTCTCGACCGCCTGCTCGGGGGTGTCGACGAGGAACAGCGCGCCGAGGCGGGTCGTCGTGACCTCCGACGGGTCCCGTCCGACGTCGGCGCAGTGGCGGTGCAGCACGTTGAGCTTGTGGTGGACGGTTGCCACGTCGCCGCTCACGTTGCACGCATCGGCGTACTGCGCGACGAGCTTCAGCGTCCGCTTCTCTCCCCCACCACCCACCATGATCGGGATCCCGCCCTCGCGCACCGGACGCGGCAGGTTCTTCACGTTCGCGACCCGGTAGTACGTGCCGTCGAACGTCGTGACATCGTCGGTGAGCATCCCCCGGCAGATCTGGAGCGCCTCCTCGAGGCGGTCGAGCCGCTCGCGGTCGGAGGGATAGTCGAACCCGAACGCGTCGTGCTCGAGGTCGTGCCACGCCGCGCCGATCCCAAGGATCGCCCGACCGGCGCTGATGACGTCGAGCGTCGTCACCTGCTTCGCGAGCAGCGCCGGGTTGCGGTAGGTCACGCCGGTCACCAGCGTCCCGAGCTGCACGCGAGTGGTGCGCACCGCGAGCGCGCCGAGGAGCGTGTACGCCTCGAGCATCGGCTGGTCCTCACCGCCGAGCGCGGGCAGCTGGTAGAGGTGGTCCATCACCCACAGCGACGAGAAGCCGCTCTCCTCCCCGGCCACGGCAAGGTCGGCGAACGCCTCGAAGAGCTCGGAGTCGGCGACCCCCAGGCTGAAGTTGGGGAGCTGGAGCCCGAACTTGGTCACGCGTCCTCCTCGATGAGTGCGGTGCGCAGCGCGTCCACGACCTGGGGCGCGACGCCGATGTCGCCGACGTAGGCCTCCCAGCCGCCCCAGTCGCGGTGCACGCCTTCGACGAGGCCTTCCATGCTCGCCGCCTGGGCCCCCATGAGGTCCTTCGGGAAGTCGACCCACTGCTCGGCGGCTTCCGGGTGTGACTCCCTACCCCGTGCATGGATCGTCTCGACCACCTCTTCGGTGAGCACGTAGTCGGCGACGATGTCGTCGTCGGACACGCCGAGGAGGCCGAGCACGATCGCCGAGAACACGCCCGTGCGGTCCTTGCCCGCCATGCAGAAGTAGACGGCAGGGAGCACGTCGACCTCGGCGATCGTGCGCAGCGCCGCGGCATACGCGGCCGCGCCGCCCCGCAGCATGTGGAGGTAGACCTCGGACGCCGACTTCGGCATCTCCCGATCGGGGGGTCGGACGGTGTGCAGCACGCGATCGTGCGTCGGGTGATGCACGTGGCGGATGTCGAGCTCGCCGAGGTGACCGATCCCGATGCGGTCGAGCTCGTCGCCCGCCCGGAAGTCGATTGCGGTCGCGATGCCGCGCTCGTGGAGGAGAGGGCCGTCCTCGGGGACGAGGTGGTGCAGCGAGTCGCTCCGGTACAGCCGACGCCACGCGACCCGGCGCCCGTCAGCAGTCGCGTACCCGCCCAGGTCGCGGAAGTTGACCGGACCACCGAGTGCGACGCGTCGCCCAGTCATCGGAAGGCCGTCACTGCGCGTCGCCGCCGTACTCGAGCGTCCGCGCGGCGAAGCGCGCGTGGTCGACGAGGATGAAGATGCCGTCGGCCTCGGCGCAGAGACGGCCGTCGGCATAGAGCGTGCCCTGGGTGCGCACCTTGCGGCCCTCGATCGACTCGGTCTTGGAACGGAACACGAGCTCGGTGTACAGCGGCGTCGGGCTCCGGTAGACGATCGTGAGCGTGCCGGTCATCGCACCGGCGCCCGCCGTGATGTTGGCGATGCCGAGCATCTCGTCGAAGATCCCGGCGATGATCCCACCGTGGACGCACCCGGGCGGACCTTCGTACGCGGCGCCGAGCGTCCCCGTGCCGACGATGCCGCCGTCCTCGAGCACGCAGTCGATCGGGCCCGAGAGGGGGCTGTACCAGCCGATCATGGGGCTGAACGGGAAGTAGACGTGCGGGTCGAGGGTCTGGGCCGGCGCCGCCGGCACGGACGGTGCCCACCGGGCGGTGTGGGGCTCGAGGATCGCGGCGGCGCGCTCGACCGCGGCCGCGGCGTCGGCGAGCACATCGGGCGGTGCCGCCGTGCGGACGGCCTGGTCGGTGACGGCCCGCATCGCGTCGGCGAGACGCCGCAGCTCCGGCCCGGGGGGATGGGTTGCGTCGGGGCCGTGGCCGTCGACGATCCCGGACTGCTCGTTCACTGAGGGCTCGTCGCCGGGCG